>CBDUSG010000212.1:0-5991 GCA_965369575.1 uncultured bacterium
TTGGACAACTTGCGGGACTCTGAGACCGACAATATACGGTTGACACGACACCAGGGTGCTTTTATGCCATGACCGGAGCGATTCAATGCAGTTGAAGATTGGGGTCGGACAACTTCTCTGCCTGGTTTCGGGCGTGCTTCTCCTCTCGCTGGGAGGAGGGCTCATCGGCGGGCGTATGGCCGCCCGCAAGCACCAGTCCGCGATGACCGGGCGCGCCCAGGCTGTCGCGGCGCCCGCGGAGATTGCCCCCGCGAGCGAGCCGTCGCCTCCGATCTTTGAGGAGCCCGAGCAGGCTGAGATCGACGCAATTTCCGCCCCGGCGGCACTTGTTGAGGTTGAGAGCGGCGGGGGAGAAGCCGTCTCCGGGGGAGAGCCGGGGGAGGAAGCGAAAGTCGATGCGCCGGCTTCGGAGTCCCCGGGCGACGCGCCGCATCCGAGTTATGCGATCCAGGCAATGTCGACGTCGAAGCGCCGGGATGCCAATGCGTCCAGGAAGAGGATCATGGCGGCCGGATTCCCCGCAGGCGTTTTCGAGGCCGATCTTGCCGGAAAGGGAAAATGGTACAGGGTCTACGTCGGACCATATGAGACCGAGGCCGAGGCGCGGCGCGCGCTGGAGGCCGTCCGCGACATACCCGGATTCCACGGAAGTTTCCTTAAGGCGCTCGAATGATTGGTCGCCGTTTTTGCAAATGTCGGACGACAATGACGATTCGGATGACAAGGAGGATTATGTAATGAAGGGCGTTGTGTTGGCCGGCGGGTTGGGAACCCGCTTGCATCCTCTCACAAAGGTGACTAACAAGCATCTGCTTCCGATCTACGACAAGCCGATGATCTATTATCCGATCGAGACCCTCGTTCAGGCCGGGATAAACGATATACTGCTCGTCACCGGCGGCAGCAGCGCGGGCGAATTTCTGCGTCTTATGGGCAACGGCAAGGAGTTCGGGCTCAAACACATCAACTACACTTATCAGGAAGGCGAGGGCGGAATCGCCGAGGCCCTCGGGCTGGCGCAGCACTTTGTCGAGGGCGACCTCGTAACCGTTATCCTTGGAGACAACATAATCGAAGGATCAATCCTCAACGCCGTCGATGATTTCAAAAAGCAAAAGACCGGCGCGAAGATTTTCCTCAAGAAAGTCCACGATCCCGAACGCTTCGGAGTCGCCACGCTTGACGGAGACAGGGTTGTAAAAATAGAAGAAAAGCCCAAGAAACCAGACACGGACTATGCCGTGATCGGTATATACATGTATGACCACGCCGTGTTTGATATCATCGAGACGCTCGAGCCCTCGGGCCGCGGCGAGCTTGAGATCACGGATGTCAACAACGCATACATCGAGCGCGGGACTATGACATACGAGGTACTGGAAGGCTGGTGGACCGACGCCGGCACTTTCCCTTCGCTATTGAAAGCGAGCAAGCTTATCGCCGAAAAGCGAGGCGTCCATTGACGTGCCGGGGCCCGGGGCATGGTCCCGTTACTGCCTGAGCCACTCGTAAAATCCGCTCGCGCTGGTATTCCACGGGTCGCGCCGCATATATTCCCCGAAAATCCTGATCGCCTCCTCATGCCTTCCCTGCTCACGGCGCACGAGCGCAAGATAGGCGTAGGCCTCCATGTTCCTGTCGGAGATGCGGATGGCCTGACCCAGGGCCGCCTCGGCCTCGGGGTACATCTTGCGATGAAGATAGAGCGCGCCTATATTCGATCTGCATTTGGAGAATTTCTGGCGTGCCTCGACATCGCGCAGGAAAAGGTCGTTTTTCAGGAACCGAAGCTCGAGCGCATCCCAGAATTCCGTGTCCGAGGCGGTGACGTCGGCCGGGATGGATTCAACGCGCCGCTTCTTCAGTTCCAGTACCAGGCCCGCCGGGAGCGCGAAATCGCGCAGTCCCTCGACCGGCACGCCTTCGTCGAAGTATACCGGCGTGCTGGAGCGCTGCAGTAGCTTTCCCGCGAGATATTCGTTTATTCGCATCAGCTTGCGGGAGCCGTATATCCCTCCGCCCTCGCTCGCAAAACCGCGCGTGAGCACCGAGACCGCCTCCACGTAATCCTCCGGTTTCAGAAAATCCATGTCCGGCGCGTTGCGACGGGCCTCCGCGGTGTAGGTCTCGCTTGACAGCCTGTTGATGGTCAGGATCGAGACGTCGCGCCTGCGTCCCTCGACCCATTTCATATACATCGCGATCGAATACGCCGAGTCGGTTCCAACGAGCAGCAGGCTTTCGCGCGGGAGGCTGTTCATCAGCGTCTCGCCGTATTGCATCGCGAAATCGCGTCCGCGCATGCCGGCCCTGTGATAATTCAGTGCAAGGCTGCTCACGGGCAAGAGCAGCCAGAGCACGGCCACTATGCTCGCGGGTACCGGCTGGAGCCGCAGCCGTCGCGAGGCCCGCAGCGCCAGCAGCCCGATAGTTCCGATCCCGTATCCGACCCAGATCGAAACGATGATGTACGCCGGAAGAAAGTAGACAATCAATATGTCCTGCGCGCTCAAGTCGAGTTCCGTATTGGCGATGATGATGAAAACGATGCCCGTGAAGAAAAAGACAGCAAGCGTGAACGCGATCCATCGCCTTCCTTCCTTGTTCATGAACCCGACGGCGAGCAGCGCCGGAAGCAAAAGTATCGGCATGAGCGATTCGGCCGCTATCGATGCGAAGAAGAATTTTAGTTGCGGCAGGAAAAGCGCAAGCGGTCGCGCCACCTCGATCACCCGGTATTGCTTGCGGCCGAAATGGAACCAGAAAGCCTCCCACGTGCTCGGGTCGCCCCAGTTTATCGGCGGGTGCGCCGCGGCCCGAATCGGCAGGTAGATATAGAATGAGAGCCCGAGGAAAAACAGACCGGCGCAGCCGAGCATCAATTTGGGCGAAAGCAGCGCGCGAGGTCTTGCGAGCAGGACATACGCCGCGATGGCGGGCCCCATCAGCAGAAGCGTCTGATGGTTTGCCTGACCGGCGCCGAAAAGAAGCGCGACCGCAAAGAGCAGTCCGTTCCTTTCCGGGTTCTCCCCCCACACGGCGAGGAGCAGAAGGATGAGGCACACGAGCAGGCTGTTGAGGGCGTATACCTCGGCGATTACCGACTGGTGCCAGAACGAGGGCGAAAACGCGAGCACAAGGGCCGCCGCCGCCGCCGCCGAGCCGACAATCATTCCTGCCACCGGCGACTCGAACGCATCCCGCGGAATAATCCGCGCGCACGCCTTCGGGAGCGTTCTGGAGATCACGAGCGTCAGGACCCCGACCGCCGTCGCGTCGAGCATGGCGGACATCAGGTTCAGCCTGTAGGCGGGTCCGCCTATCGGAAGAAAAGAAAACAGCTTGGCGAGAAGCAGCCACAGCGGATATCCCGGAGGATGCGCGACACCGAGCGTATAGGCCGCCGTCGCGAGTTCGCCCGGGTCGCCGAATGTGATTGTCGGCGCGAGCGTGAACAGGTACACGGAAAGCGATGCGGCGAATGAGAAGCAGGCGGGCGCGACCTCGCGCCCGCGGAAACCGGCCGGCATGCGTTCACGATAGAGCGGGAGGGCGTCTTTTCCCATCGGATCCTTTTATTGCGCGGCGGAGGAATTATCGGCCAATTGTCCTTCGGAGATTGTACCACACCCCGCGACGAAAACGCATCGCCCCGCGCGTTTCGATCCACCAATAAATCAACGCGTCCGCGCGGCCCTCGCCTGAGAGATCAGCTGATAAGCGGCCTCTCGGGCTGCGTCATCCGCGATGGTCTTTCCCCCATTGGGCCGATTCCTTGACGCGCGCCGTGAGTACATCGAACCATCCGAGGAGGATTCCCACCTGTTGTATCAGTGGGAAATATTGGCGTGTCATTACTATGAGCGCGCAGCCGACCGCTCCGAGCCCGAGCGCAACCTTCCAGTTCAACCACAGCATATAGGCGCCGGCGTAGGCCAGCATAAAAGGGGAGAAGATGGCCAGTATGCGCCTGACAGGAAGGATCAGCATGCCGAACCAGCCGTATCGGGGATTGAGACACATGCGCCGATAATGGAAAAGGGGTGGGATAGTCAGCGCGACCCTGCGCCGAATCTGTTTCAGTTCGGAGCTCAGGTTCTGTGAACCCGTCTCATAGACTATCGCCTCATCGTCGATGATCGAGCGGTATCCTTTGGAGCGCAATATGAAGTTGATCTCGAGGTCGTCGACAACGGCGTCGGTGCGGATGCCGGGCAACAGGCTCTTTCGAAACGCCATCAGTTTTCCGTCCAGGCTTATCACGCTGTCGAGCCTGCCCTCGAGCGTTCGAAGCTTCCAGTCGGCCTTGTGATAGTCCATTTTGCTGCGGCCGAAAAAGGAGACCGTGTCCTTGACGATGGCCTTTCCGCCGACCGCGCCGATACTTTCACTCGCAAAACAAGTGACGAGCGACCTGATCGCGTCGCGCTTGAGCAGTGTGTCGGCGTCCGTCTCGATTATGATGTCATGGCTCGCCTCTCGAACGCCCACGTTGATTGCGTTTATTTTTCCTCGCGCAGAATCCAGGACCTTGACCGGATACGAAGACGCTATTTCTCGTGTCCTGTCGGTCGAGGAATTGTCGACAACGAGTATTTCAAGGTTTTCAGCAGGGTATTCAAGCGCCATAAGGTCTTCAATCTTCCTTGCGATGCCCTCCTCCTCGTTAAAGGCGGGCACGATCACACTCACCGGGGGCGTCTGCCGGACACGCTCGATCTGCCTGTTGCGGGTGAGATATCGGGCAAGTATGCCGTAGCCTGCCGCCAGGAACGCGAGGTATCCCACGATCAGGAGGAAGATGATAGTCGCAACAATCATGGTTCACGTCCTGCGCCGGCCGCCCGGCCCAGGGCGCGCTTGGCCAGCGCCCTCATCACGCCCGCGGGATGAAGCAGGACGTTGATGGTCTGGTAGCAGGGATGGTAACAATAGCAGTTCCCGGCGGTCACGTTCTGCCGCGCGTCCCTCGAGGCCTTGCTGTTCCATACCGCCTCGAAGTCATAATCGAGGTCTCGGAATGAGGCAAAGGGTCCGAGCATTTCGCAGAGCGAGGCCTCGCCCGACGCGCCCAGGACAAGAGTCACGCGGTCGGCCACGCACGGGACCGTCTGCCTGTTTTCGCGTCGGATTTTCAGGAATTCGTCGTAGTAGTCTTCGATCACCGCCTCGTAGACCGTCTTGAGCAGCGAATGGTGCTTGCGTAGGCGGTCGTAGCCGCCGTATCGGCGCAACACGCCCTTGATCTTGCGCGAAAGCTCGGGGAGCGTTTCCTCGGGAGGAAGCGCAAGCGTTTCGTCCGCCGGATCGCCGCGCAAGAAGTCGAACGTGTGCAGGTCCGGCCGAAGTTGGTCCACGAATTCCGTTATCTCGTCGAAATGCATGTAATTCCGGTTGGACAATACGGTGTGGAACTTGACCGACAGGTTGGGCAGCTCATCGCGCAGCGGGGCCACCAGCTTCCATGTTTCCAAAAGCTTTTCGAAATTGCCCGGGCACCCTCTCATGCGGTCGTGCTCCTCGCCGATGCCGTCGATCGACAGCGCCAGGCTGAGTGTGGCCTCGGTGGCCGAGGAGCATATCAGCTCGGTCGTCGAGCGTATGCGTTCGGGCATGAGCGCGTTGGTGGGAAGCGTCACGTGTCGGACGTCGTTTTTCTGATAGAACATCGAAACGATCTCGGGCAGATCGCGGCGGAGAAACGGCTCTCCGCCCGAGAGCAGCAGCCACGGGAATTTCGGCATCGACCCGGTGATACGCCTGAGCTCGTCAAGGGTGAGTTCGGGCTCGTCCTCTTCGGTCGGTCTCCAGCTGAAGCAAGACAGGCACCGGGCATTGCACTTGCGGGTCACGTGGTATATGACCTGGAAGAGCCCCCTTTTGCGGACATATCCGATGTAGTCGCCGACACCGCTCATCTCGTGCCCCGTATTCCTCGAATGCTCAATCGCGAAGGTCTGTCTTTGCGCTCATTTCCGCCGAGCGCCGGCT
>CBDUSG010000213.1:0-5977 GCA_965369575.1 uncultured bacterium
AGAGCTTCGAGAGCGCATCAGCCTGTGCGTTGCCCAGTTCAACACAAGCCACTATGGACTGTCCGCGCATACGGCTGCTGGTCTGCAGCTGGGAGTCAGCGAGGATGAACTCAAGGCGGCGCGCAACTGCGGGTCGGACGACGCCAAATTCGACGCGGGCCTGAAGTTTGTGAAGGCGCTGCTTGAGAAGAAGGGGAAGGCGGAGGATTCCGACGTCGCGGCCGTTCGCGGAGCGGGCTACGACGACGGCGAGATCGCGGAACTCATCGCAAACGTCGCCATGCACGTTTTCACAAACTACACCAACGGCGCCGCAGACACCGACATCGATTTTCCCCTGGCGCAGGATTTGCCGTAGGGCCTCGGCCGATTTATGTATGGTCGCATTTGTAAGGCCTATTTTTGCGAAGATGGCATGAGTACTGCGATGGACAATATCAGGCTTGGTCGAAGGAGATATCTTTAAGAAAGATGACATATTTGCATTTCTGTTGGGTGGGCAGGGCGAAAAACCATTAGAAGAATCAGGCAGTTCGCGGCTACGCTCCGATCTTCTTCCAGACCTGCTTGAGCTTCTTAACGTTCTTGTCCGGAATTCCATGGGGGGAATATTCGGCGAGCATGAACAGCTTGACCAGCGCGGAAAACTCGGTCGCACGCAACTCTTCGGGCAGCGACTTCAGGAACTCGATCGGCGTCTGGTCCTCCGACGGCGTGTGCCCCTGCGCATGCGAGTAATTCTCAAAGGCCATATAAGTGTAGCTCACGAGTTCGGCCGTGGACATGCGCCCGAGCAGCGCGCGGTCCTGGAACGGGTTCTCCATCAGCAGGTCCTGCTCTTCCAATGCTACGCGCAGATTCTTGCGCGAGAGGCGCGCCCTTTTCGGTTTTTTAAACAGATTGCCGAGCCTGGCACGCAGGTTTTGGAACAGGCCGGTGATTTTCTTCAGTGGATTCGCCCTGCCGAGCGCGCCCATCAGCATCACGAAGCCCCAGAGCGCGGCACACGCCAGGATTATGATGAACAGAACTTTGCCAAGAGTCTTGAGCCCCTGCATCGGCGGTTTCGGCATGGGCGCGCGCGCCGCCTTGCTGCGGGAAACGGTCCTCTTTTGCGACGATGCCCGTTGCGAGCCCTTACCCGACCCGCCCTTGCCGGAGCCGGAGTCGCCCCGCTCGGATTTGCCGGCTTCCCGCTCGTCGCCGCCGCTTCCCTCGCCGCTATTTGTGCCTTTCTCGACAGACTCGCCGTCCTTATGTTCTTCATCCTTTCCGGAGTTCTCGAATTCTTCTTTCAGCCTTGCCTTATCTCGTTCCTGTTTTGCCAGCTTCATTTCTATCAGCTTTGTTTGCCTGGCCCATGTCTTGTTGGAGCCGGCCTTCATTCCCTCCTCGCCCTCCTCATATGGACCAGAAGAAACATCCTCCTCGGCGATCGTGCGCACAAGGTACTCAGGCACCGGCCTCGGCGGAAGCGTCGCAAGCGAGACGACGGCTATTATCAGCGCCGCGCCGGCGAGGATCCAGAACCAGCCCACGCCCGGGGGCACGGCAGCCTTCTTTTCCCAGCATTGAGCCCTTAGTGCCGACAGAGAGATGAGCAGCAGAAGCGCGAGCGCGCAGATGAGGTTGGCCGAAAGATAGGTGAACGCTCCCGCGTAGTATTCGAAATCGTTCTCCGGCAGAAACCTCTGGCCGACGGCGAAGACGACCATCGAAAAGAGCGAGAAATATATGATCCAGATGCCCGGATGCTTTTTCGGGACCCCGGCGGGCTCGGAGGCCTTCTCTTCGGCCGCCTTTTTCTCTTCCTCCAACTCCTTCCTCGCCCGCTCCTCCTCCATTTCCTCCATGCGATACCAGTCGCGCTGCGCTCGCAGCTCGGATCGCAACTGGACAGCGCTCTTTTCCTTCTCGGTGTCCTTCAGGTCGAAACACGATTCGCGCGCGAGCTTGTAAGAGGCAAAGCCGACGACCGCCACCATGATAAGGTTCGCCAATGCGCCGCCGCCTGCGATCGGCTCGCCGACCATCGAGCCGGACCTGCCGCTGAAAGTTATGGCGAAAAGCGCCATCACGCCCGCGAGCATTATGCTGTAGACGGCCGCCTTTGAGGATTCGCCATAGTACCCGGCGATCCTGTTCACCATCACGGTTCCCATGACATAGCAGAAGAACACCCACATCAGCGTCGTCTCCTGGCCGGGATAAAATACGCTTCTGATACTGATCGCGAAGCTCACGAGCGTCCATATCAGCCCGATCACGAGAACCGGAATCGCGACCTCGATGATGATGTCGGTAATATATATCTGGCGTTTAGGCATTTGTTCTCCCTCTTTTTCTCTCTCCACGTAAAGAGAGAAAGAGAAGCAAAAAGAGAGAAACGATTGGTTTTACGAATGCCGCAGAGCGGCCTTCGCAAAACCTTCCCGCCTCACTGACCAGTGCCACCAAGAACCTTTTCTCCGCGGCTACAACATAGCCGCCACAAGGATGCGAAGCATCCGATGGCCGCGCCGACTCGGCGCAATCAGTAGTATATATCGTGCGTCGCATATTTGGAGACGGCCTCTATGTTCGGGATGTGGTAGACGTCTATCGAGTGGGGGGCGAGCCTCCGGATGGCGGCGAAGTAGGCCGGCTCGTCGTTTACCAGGAACACGTTCATCCAGAAGCCGGTTTCCTTCAGGATGCTCAGCATGACGGCCAGATCGTCGCTCACCTCGGGCGTGACAAGCAGTATCGTCGCGTCTCTGGACAGATGCTGAATCGACAATGTCAGAACCTTGTCGATCGTGAGCCCGTCGGTGTAATCCACGCGCGCGAGCGTCTCGAGGATCAGCCGCCCCTGCTCGGCGCTCCTGCGGGTGGGCACCATCACCGGCGCCAGCCGGTCGGACTTCCCGCGTCTCAGCGCCTGCCCGACCACCTGCTCGCGCACTTTTCCGAAAAGCGAGTGCTCGGTCCACGTCGCGACGTCCGCGGCGTCGCGGCCATTGGATAAGAGCCCGACCTGCTCGCGCGCATCGGCGATGTAGCTCGCAATCGATGCGGCGACGACGACGGCGTTCTCTCCGCGGTTCCTGCCTTGAAGGCCCCTGTATCCGTTCTGATGAAAGTCGAGCACAACGGTCGCGCCGATCACGCGAGACGGCTCGAAGACCTTGCTCTGCAGCACGCCCGTGCGCGCCGATGTCTTCCAATGTATCCGGTTGTAGGGGTCGCCGGGCACATAATTCCTGACTCCAACGATGCGCGACGGGTCCTCGAATATCCTGTTCGAGACCTTCACCGTCCCCAGTGGGCGGCGAGTGGCGATGTCGTATTCCATTATCGGCTGCACCGACGGATAAACGGTTATGTATTCCTTTGCAGGCCCGGTTTTATACCGTCTGAAAAAACCGAACATGTCGCCCGCCTCTATCAGCACCGGCCCAATCTGGTGGTAACCCCTGCGGTTGAGTGTCACCTGATACAGCAGCTTTTCCTCTTTGCCGGGCATGAGCGTGAGCAGCTTTGCATGCTCTCCGGTGAGCGGCATCTTTTCGGGCAGCAGGTCCTCGACGAGCATCCAGGGGATCGGCAAGAAACCCTTGTTGCGGACGGTGAGTATCACTTCGACCTTCTCGCCGATTGCGACCTCGAGGCGGCTGACCTCGCGCTCACAGTCGAATCCGCGAAGGCAGATTTCGGTGATCAGGCGCGAAAGCAGCATCACGAGCAGGACGGCGTAGAGCGAATAGACGACGAAACCCGAGCCGGTCGCATACGCGAGGAGAAGCAATATCGCCGTGCCGGCTATCCATTTCCGGTTCGATTTCCGATCCCGTTCGGCGGCCTGCCGGGCCTTGCTTTCATTCGGCTTGCTCAACGCGGCGACGACCTCCAGTCCGGCCTGTCCACCGGGGCGGGCACTTTCTTGAGAATCTCGTCCATCAGGTTTCGCGGTGTGCGGCGCTTGAGCCTGCTCTCCGGCATCACGATCAGCCGATGCGCAAGAATCGGCCTCGCAAGGATTTTAACGTCGTCGGGGACGGCATAGTCTCTTCCATCCAGCGCCGCGAGCGCCTGCGAGGCGCGGAACAGGTTCAGCGAGCCCCTCGGGCTGGCGCCGAGCGCGAGGTCGGGATGCTTTCGTGTGGCGTCCACGATTTTCAGAATGTAGTCCCTCACCGAGTCATGCACGTGCACCTTCTTGACTATCTCCTGCATCTTCAGCAGCTCGTCGGCCGAGCTGACCGTCTCGAGCGAGTGGATAGGATGGCTGCGGCGCTGTTTTTCGAGGATCACTTTTTCCTGGTCGAACGATGGATAGCCGACCGATATCTTCATGATGAACCGGTCGAGCTGCGCCTCGGGCAGCGGGAACGTGCCCTCGTGCTCGATGGGGTTCTGCGTGGCGACGACCATGAACGGGCTGCTCATCGGCCTGGTCACGCCGTCGACGGTCACCTGTTTTTCGGCCATCGCCTCCAAAAGGGCCGACTGCGTGCGCGGCGTGGCGCGGTTTATCTCGTCTGCAAGAATCAACTGGCCGAATATCGGGCCGGGATGAAACTCGAATTCCGAACTCTGCTGATTGAAGACGGTCACGCCCGTTACGTCCGTCGGCAGCAGGTCGGGCGTGCACTGTACACGCATGAACTTGCACCCCAGCGTGATGGCGAGCGAGTTTACCAGCATCGTCTTCGCCACGCCCGGCACGTCCTCGATGAGAACGTGTCCGTCGCAAAGAGAAGCGGCCACAAGCATCCTTATGACTCCCCTCTTGCCGACGACCACTTTTTCGATGTTGCCGATTATTTTTTCCGCGAATTGACCAAAAGCCGTCATGGACGCACCCCGCCTTTTTCGAGAAGGTTCCCGGTCGACGGTTTCATTATACACTAAGAAATTGAAAAAGCTCAGCCTGAAATCGCAGTCGCGGGAGCTTGCAGCCGGAACCGGTTTCTGATAGGCTGAACATGCGCGGATTTTCGATTTATGTAGATTGGTAGATCGGCGGATTTCTTTCAGCCCGTGAGTTCAAAATCGGCTGTGAGGGAGGGCGCATGATGGCTGAGACCAGGATTGCCGCGGAAAAGGGCGCTCGGGCGGAAATGTCAAATCGGCCGGTCGGGCTGCCGATGGCCGAGCCCGAGGAAGTCGGGATGTCGTCCGAGCGGCTTGCGCGTATCCGGCCCGTCATGCAGCGCTACATCGATCGAGGGCTCGTGCCGGGCGTCGTCTCGCTGATCGCGCGCGGCGGCAAGGTGGTCTATCTGGATTTCCTGGGGTCGCGCGAGGTCAAGACCGAGGCCCCGATGACGGCGGGTACCATCTTTCGCATCGCGTCGATGACCAAGCCCGTCGTATCGGCGGCACTCATGATGCTGTACGAGGAGGGGCGTCTCCTGCTCTCGAGCCGCGTGAAGAAATGGATTCCCGAATTCTCCGAACCGCAAGTGATAAAACCCGCGTTGCACGATGAATCTTCCTATCTCCCCTACACGACCGTCCCGGCCGCGCGGCCGATCACGGTGCTCCACCTGCTGACGCACACGGCCGGCCTGGCGAACGAGTTCCGGGGAATGACGTCGAGAGAGTATCGCGAGACTGAAAAGCCTCAGAGCCCCGATGAGACCGTCGGCGATTTCGTCAAGCGGCTGGCGCGGATGCCGTTGAACTTCCATCCGGGTGACGCATGGGAATATTCGCGCGCCACATGCGTGGTGGGACATCTTGTCGAAATCATTTCCGGCATGTCACTGGATCGGTTTCTTCGCGAGCGCATATTCGGGCCGCTGGGCATGCGGGACACACACTTTTTCCTGCCGAGCGAGAAGCTCGACCGATTCGCCGCGGCCTATGCCCCCGGACGAGACAGGCGAATACAGCTGATGGACGCACCGACCGATAAGAGCGTCTTCGTCAGAGAGCCTCACCTATATTTCATGGGCTCGGGCGGGCTCGTGTCGACGGCGGCGGATTACTT
>CBDUSG010000214.1:0-5962 GCA_965369575.1 uncultured bacterium
CGTCATCTCAATATCGAATCCCACCTCCTACAACATCATCCAGCTTCCCCCGCTTGAAGGCAACATGATATTGGAATTCAGCCCCTCGCTCATATTCCCGATTATAGACCGGATGCTCGGGGGACGCGGCACGGCCATCTCAGAGACCCGCGAACTCACCGAGATAGAACAGCGGCTGGCGATCAAGATCATCGAAATCGCGCTGAACACCCTCACGAGAGCATGGCGGCACCTCGAGGACTTCTCATGGAGACTGATAGCGCAGGAAAACGATCCGCAGATCGTCCAGATCGTGGTCGGCAGCGAGATAGTGCTCGCGCTCAGGTTTGAGCTGAGCGTCGGCGACATCTCCGGAACCATGAGTTTTTGCATGCCGGCCGTAGTCATCGAGCCGATCCTTGAAAAAGTGGGGGCGGAATATACCTTCTACGGCGCGAGCCCGCAATACACCCATACCGGTACAGCCAGGACCCTGGCAGAGATAGTCGCTCGTACCAAGGCCCGGGTCGAGGCCAGTATGGCGGGCTCGGTCATCTCGGTCAGGGACCTGCTGAGGCTGCAGGAGGGCGATATAGTCAGGCTCGACAACAGCGTCGCAGACGAGAGTTCGATCACCGTCAGCATCTCTGGGAAACCGAAATTCAAAGCCAAGCAGGGACGCATCGGCAACAAGCAGGCGATCCAGATCATCTCCAGAATTGAACGAGCCACGTAGGCGCTGGAGGTCAACAATATGGCAGAAGAACCCAGACAGGACGAGGCAACGCAGGAAGGCGAGGCCGCCAGCACGTTTAATCGCGATTTCGCAGGCGTCCTGAGGTCGATCATGGATTCGGCGTCGGAGATGTTCCCCTCCCCCGAGGAAACCGAAATAAGGTTTTCCGTTGCCCTCGTGGGCGAAATGGGCAGGGAGAGGTTCGCCGACCTGATCAATGAGCTGCCGGTCGTCGCAGGCATCAACCTCAGGAAAGAGATCGGCACGAAGGCCGCATTGCTTACCGATGTGCAGACGGCATCTGCTCTCGTCGGCTTCGTCTCGGAAGGGAAACCTTCAGCAAAAGAATCCCTCACCGACGACGACCTCGTTGTCCTCTACGATGCGCTGAGCCCGATCCTCGACGCGCTCGCAAACGCTTGCGAAGAGGCGACCGGCCATCCGCTGGGAGCCATAGAAAAGGTCGAAGTCGTCGATCCGGCCGATCCTCCGCCGATGTTCGAGGAACTCTCCAATGAGCTTTCGGAAAAGCTCTGCCGCGCTACGGCCTCCGTAACGATCGGCAACGATGAAAGCGGACGGCTGGTCATCGTCCTTCCGCGCGATCTGGCCAAGGCGCTCACCAGGCCCGCACCGAAGCCCGCGGACGCGAGCGTCAGCCCGAGCGAGGAGGCCGAGCTCCAGCAGGAGGATCCGGGACCGGCCGTGAGCGAACATGAGGAGGCCGAGCTCCAGCGAGATGAAATCGACGCAATCCTTTCGGGACCCGGCCAAGGGCAGGACCTGCCCTCCCAGGACGAGATAGACGCCCTGCTGGCGCAGGCGACAGGTGAACCGGCGCCCGCGACCGCAGCGCCGGTCGCAGCAGCGCCACCGCCCCCAGCTCCACGTCCGCCTTCGGCGGATCTGGAGGCATCGACAGAAAATATCGATCTTATCCTCGACATACCGCTGAGACTGACCGCGAGACTGGGCCAGATGGAGATGTCCGTCGGCGAGATAATGAAGCTCTCTCCCGGCTCGGTCATCGACATCGACCGTTTCGTTGACGAACCCATCGAACTCGTAGTTAACGACCGCCTCATAGCACGCGGCGACATAGTCGTCGTTCAGGAAAATTTCGGGATCAAAATAAGCGAGATTGTCAGCCCGAGAGAGCGAATTCAGAGCCTGAGATAACGATCTCGCATGCGGTACACTCTTTTTATGTCCGAGCCTGCAGGCAGGCGCCCATTCCATCTGCGCCGATTTTTGCAGCGGGCCCGGATGACTCATTTTCGCCCATGGATCATTTCGGAGATCTCTCTTGAAACCGGATGTCCCTTCCAGGAAAGACCTCGAGCGGCTCTGGAAAGAATACAAGGAAACGGGCAGCCGTCAGGCAAAGGACGAGATCGTCGTCCACTATCTCGGTCTCGTAAGATTCGTGGCCGGCAGAATGGCGATGAATTCTCCTCCTCAGGTGGAAAAGGACGACCTCATCGGATGGGGCGCGCTGGGACTCCTCGACGCCGTCGAGAAGTACGATCCCGGCCAGAAGGCCAGCTTCGAGACCTATGCCTCCACCCGGATCCGCGGAGCGATAATCGACCAGATTCGCTCGCTGGACTGGGCCCCGCGCTCGCTGAGGCGCAAGGCCAGACAGCTCGGCCAGGCCACGGCCAAGCTGAAGGAAAAGCTTGCCAGGGAACCGACCGATGTGGAGCTGGTGGGCGAAATGGATATCACCGAGACCGGGCTGTTCGAGCTGAGGACGGAGATACATGGGGCGTACATACTCTCTCTGGACGCCAGAATATACGACGACCCGGAAGCCGGCGAGACTACACTGGGCGACGTCACCGGCGATATTTCCGGCCCTTCGCCGGATGAATCGCTTTTCAAAAAGGAACTGGAAGAAAAGCTGGCCGCCGCCATAGAAAGGCTTTCGACAAACGAGCGCCAGGTGATCACCCTTTATTATTACGACGAATTGACGCTCAAGGAGATCGGCGAAGTCCTCGCGCTTTCCGAGTCGCGCATCTGCCAGATCCACCGGGCGGTAACGAAAAAGTTGAGGGAACTCCTCAGATCGAGTCTCAGAGATGCAACTCTTTGAAATTATTCTGATTGCGGCGGGCGCCTCTCTGCTCGCGCTGTCCGTCTGGCTGGGCGGAAAAAGAAAATCGAATCCGGAACCTCCGCCCCGGGAACAATCCCCTGCCGAGTTGTCTCCCGAGGCTACGTCCAAACTGCAGACCTCGCTGATCGAGCTGCTCCGAGAGCTTCACACCCTCAGCAACGACATGTCTGTCGACCTCGAGGAAAGGCTGACGGAATTAAAGGATGTGCTGCAATTGGCCGATAAGAAACTCGAGGAAATGTCCATCGCGGGTATCAAAGAAAAGCCCGAGATCGAGCAGGCGCCCAAGCCGCCCGAGAAAACACCTCCCCCCGCGAGCGCGCCCGAAGTCGAGCCCGAACCGACCGCGGAACAAGACGACGTCTCGCCTTCCCTCGGGGGCCGATACGGCGAAATATATCAGATGGAAGACCAAGGGCTGCCCATCAACGAGATCGCCCGCCGAATGCAGATGGGAAAGGGCGAAATCCAGCTTATCTTGGGCCTCAGGGAAAAGGACTGAGCAATATGTCCCTCCGTTTCCCCGCCGAACTTCCCGCTCTCCCGACCTCCGCATCCGGCGCCGGCTCTCTCTCAAGGCTCGAGCACGGAGAACTGCTCACGGGAAAAATAACGCGCGTAAGCCCCGAGGGCATGGTCCGCATCAGGTTCGGCGAGCTCGAGGTCGAAGCCCGCGGGCACGACCTCTTCCGCGCCGGACAGCGGGTGCTGGCCCATGTGCAAAAAACACGCGGTGAGACCGTGCTTTCACTTCTGCCGAACGCAACGGAGGGTGAAGTGCTCGAGGGCACGGCCGTCCGCACGACCGGCTCCGAGGTTCTCGCCCGATTCGGCAATTCCGAGCTGATCGTCCGGGGGCCGGGTTCGGAAGCTTCAACCCCCACGCCGGGAACTCATGTGCGCGCCCAGGTGCAGATTTCGGGCGGAAAGCCGACCCTTCAAATGCTGCCCGCCGCCGGTCCGGGACCGACGTTCAGCGCGACTGTGACCGTGGATCGGGGAAATGGCATTGTGCTTATCGATGTCGGTGGTACCACACTGGTCGCCGAGGCCGCAGGACCGACCGGGGTCGGTGAGCTTGTGCAGGCGAGACTGTCCCAGCTGGGAGATAAATGGATACTCCAGCTGCTGCAGCCGGGCGATTCGGCCTCGGGCATCTCGGCGCAAACCGGACCGGCCGGGAAAATCGATCAGATCCTGGCGAGGCTGATCGCAAAGCCGCAGTTCGCCCGGCTTCTCGAATCGATGGCGGCGGGAGAGCTGAGAATGAGCGCCATCGGCCATGAGCTGCTGCCATTGCTCCTTCAGCTATCAGCGGACGGCGGTGAGCAGGCCGGATGGATCTCCAGCCTGGCTCGTGCGCTGGACTCGATACTGCTCGACCCGCAAAGGACAGACCTGGCGCAGCAGCTTGTCGGGGCAACGGAGAACTCGGGCCTATTCCTGGAATCGCGCTTCTTGCAGGCCGCTCTCGCGGGAAAAATGGACACCGACCTTTCCGCCGATCTGAAGCTTGGTCTTCTGCTGGCGGGACAGAAACTCTCGCAGTTGCCTCAAAACCGGGGCGCCGCGGGCGCGACGGCCGCGGGCGCGACGTCCGGCCTCGGCGAGATAGCGGGAAAAGTCGGCCAACTGTTGGACGCCGTCACGGCGGCGCAGGCCCAGAACCTGCGCTTGATCCCATCAAACGAACTCTATATTCAGCTCCCGTTCGCGCCGGATTCCGGCGTGGAAGGCGTCGAGATACGCATATCGCCCCGCGGGAAAAGGGCCGACAACAAGGTGGATCCGAGAAATATACTGCTGACCTTGGCGGTCGACACGTCGAATCTCGGCCGGGTCAAGGCGGCTCTGTCCATCGCCGACGGCCAGGTGAGCTGCCGGTTCAGGGCCGAAAATGAATCGGTCGTGGCGCTTCTCACCAGAAACGCCGGCATCCTGAAGGAAGGCCTCGAAAAACTCAATTACAAGGTGGCCTGTTTCGATTGCACAACGTGCAAGGACAGGGCCGAGCTCTCGGTGTTCGACGCGGCGGAGCTCCAGCCGCCTAAAGGACTGGACGTGCGCGCATGAGCGATTCTGAAGAAAAGACGGCCGGCGTCCCGCAAAAGGCCGCCGCCCTGCGATATGACAGGAACAGAGACGACGCGCCCCGGCTCGTTGCGAAGGGCGGCGGATACATGGCCGAACGCATAATCGAGATCGCCCGCGCAAATGGGATCACGGTCTACGAGGACAAAGAGTTGATCGAGCTGTTGTCGCGAATCGAGCTTTACCAGGTTATCCCCGTCGAGCTTTACCAGGTCATTGCCGAAGTGCTCGCCTTTGTCTACCGCATGAACAAGAAAGCGTTCGAGCGCTAGTGCCGCGAGAAATCCCGGTTTCCGGCATAACCTCAAAAAGGGAATCCGAATGTCTTTTTTGAGGTTTCCCGTAACGTCATAAGCCTTCTCGGAAATCCATCACGACTGATATCAGGCGCTGTAACCAGCTTTTATACAAGATGTTACAACAGCCCCCTCTTCTTTCCTCCTGTTGTGGCAGGCTTCTTGCACATTTCTGATAGCCGATACGGATTTTCCCGGTTTAGTTCCAGAATCGAAGAGGACACGGCGCGCGGCTCTCAATTACTTGTTGCACCTTGCAGCACGGCTTTCTGGATAACCTATCAGAAGAAAGGTGGACAAGGATATGGGAGCCATTACAATCTTCGCGCTGGTGGCTTGCGGTTTCATGCTCGTGTATCTGTACGTCATGGGCATGTGTTACCTCTGCGACGTCTACAAGCTCAAGCAGGAGAGGAAGCGTGCGGAGGCCGAGAAAAGGCGCCGCAAACAGCTTCGATCGGCCCGCGAGCGGGCGGAAAAGAGACGCGAGCTCGAAATGGAGCGACGCAAGCGGCTTGCAATCGCAGGGAAGCGGCGTGGTACGGTCACGCCCGATCGCCTGTTGCGCGAGCGTGCCGGTTCGAAGGTAAAAACTCCGGCCCGGGCCTGATGCCGGGCCGTCCCGTAGGTCGCCGCCGGAAGCAGGGCCGCCGGAATCAGCAGACCGAGAATCCGGCCAATTGCTAAGATGAGGCGAGGCAGAACATGGCCCTGCGCTTTGCCACGGCTGAGGTTGCT
>CBDUSG010000215.1:0-5957 GCA_965369575.1 uncultured bacterium
ATCAGGTGGATATCCGAGCGCTCGGCGCCCGCCGCGCGGATCACCCCGAGCGCGGCCTCGGCAAACAGTTCGCCGAGCCGGAAATTCATCTCGCAAACCTGCCGTGTCGTGCCCCCCTGAAGGTTCCTGACCTCGCCGGCGACGTCGGCCGGGTAAGGGAACGTGTCGAACGCCAGCAGTTTTACTTTTGTGTCGAGGTGGTTTCCTTCTATCTCGACAAGCGCGGCGTCGACGCCGTCGGCCGACGTGCCGGACATCAGGCCGACGACCAGCCGCTTATCCAATCTTGCTATTTCAAATAAACGCTTCATTCCATTTTCCAGTGAATCAAAGATCGACCGGCAGCGTTCCGCTCGCCTCTATTTCGCCGAACAGGACAGAGACCAGCGCCTTCAGCGAACACTCGCGAAAGCCGTATGTCGCGATGCACGCGCTTGCATTCGCAAGGCGCGTCAGGTCGTACGGATCGCGGACCGCAGCTACGAGGGCCGGCTTTCCCAATTCCAGAAGCGCGTTGACAAGCTCACCCTGCGAGGAATACCGGTGCAGGTTATATGTGACTATCAGCAGCTTATCGGCGCTCTGGCACGCCTCGAGGCATTCGCGCATTTCCTCCGGCGCGGGTTCGACACCGACCTCGAGCGGGAGGACCGCCGCATGGCGCCTGCTTATCTCCCTGAGCAGGACCTCGCGAGGCTGGCCGGCCTCCTCGACTTTTGTCAGGGCTTCGAAGGCCGGGACAACGACTGCAAGCTTATCCGAAGCGCCCGGCGTCAAGGGTATCATGGACTTCTCGTTCTTAACGAGCGTGACGGCCTTTGCCGCAATTTCATCGCTGAGCGATTTCCGCGGCTCGACGGTGCGAAGCTCGCCCTCGGGTTGTCGCAGCTTTCTTTTGATCGAGGAGATTGCCGCCGCCGCCGCATCCAGCGTTTCGGCCGGAATCTCGCCGGTCTCGGCGGCGCGGCCCAGCGCCCCGATGGCGGCGACCTGCTCTTCAGGCGTATGACACACCAGCAGCATCGAAGCGCCCGCGCGGACGGCCCCGAGTACCGCCTGCGGTGCGGAAAGATTTTTCGCTATTGCCGACATCTCGAGGCAGTCGGTTATGATGATTCCCTTGAATCGCATCTTATCGCGCAGAATATCCGTCAGGATCGGCCGCGAGAGCGTCGCCGGCGTGAGTGTTTCATCGAGCGACGGATAGGCGCAATGCGCAGTCATGATGAAAGCCGTATCGGATGCGACGGCCGCCCTGAAAGGCAGAAGCTCGCGGTCTTCCAACTCGTCGGCGGCCGCGCCCACGACGGGCAGCTCATCGTGCGAATCCACCAGCGCCTCGCCGAGGCCGGGGAAATGCTTGGCGGCCGCCATGACGCCGTTTTGCTGCATGGCCTCGATCATCGCCGAGCCCAGCCGGGCGACGAGTCCCGGATCGGAGCCGAAAGCCCGCGCGCCCACGCCCGGATTGTCCGAGTTCGAGCCGACATCGAGCACGGGCGCGAAGTTCACATTTATTCCCAGGGCCGACAGCTCGGCGGCCGTGACCTCGCCGGCCTCTCGCGCGAGGCGGACCGAGCCGGTCGCCCCCAGCGCCATGTTGCCGGGGAAGACCGTGACTCCTTCTGTTATCCGCGCGACGCAGCCGCCTTCCTGATCGATGGCGATAAAGAGCGGCGAGTCGCTGACCTCGCGCCGCATCCCGTGGAGCGTTTCACACACCTCGGCGGCGTGCACGGCATCCCTTATGTTGCGCGTGAACAGGATGATTCCGCCGACTCGGTGGCGCCGAATAAGGTCGCCCGCGGCCGCCGGATCGGTTCCCGAGTAGCCGGCTATGAACATTTCGCCTGCATTGTCGAAGCCTTCGGGCATAAAAGATTATCCTTCGTAGAGAAGATATTGAGAGCGCAGCTTTTCGAATTCCCGGTGTTGCTTGTCCCATCCCTTGAACAACTGATCGAGCCTTCGACTCCTTTGGCGCGAATCCTGGAGCCCGGCCGCCGCGCGTATTTCGCGCCGAAGCATGTCCGTGCCGGCTACCGCGTCGAAATGCGCTGCGTCCCATTCAAGCTCGTCCCGATGCCTGAACGCAATCGCCGCGAGCAGCGAGACAACCAGCGCGACCGGGTCGGCCCTTTCCCGATCCACAGAGTGTATCGCAAACCCTGAGCACTCGACTCCCGCGTATTTCGAGGCGCTCGGCGTAAATCTCTGCGGAGAGAGCGCAAACCCATCGAGACGATGCGGATCGACTTCCTTCAGCGCATCCGGGTCCAGCCAAGGCGCTCCGATGAGGCGAAACGGCGACGACGTTCCGCGCCCTTCCGAGATGTTCGTGCCCTCGAAAAGGCATGCGCCCGCGTACGGCAGGACGCACCGGGCCGTCCGGATCGCGGGCGACGGCGGCAGCCACTTCAGGCCGGTTTCCGCGTGCCAAAGCCTGCGCCGCCAGCCCTCCATCCGGATGACCGCCAGATTCGCGCCGATTCCGAACGATTGGTTGAACATCAAGGCCAGCTCGCCCGTGGTCATCCCGTGTCGGAGCGGGATCGGATACATCCCCATGAAGCTTGCGAACTCCGGATCGAGAATCGGCCCCTGTACAGCGACGCCGCCGATCGGGTTGGGCCGATCGAGGACGACAAACAACTTTCCGAAAAGGGCCGCCGACTGCATGGCGAGCGCCATGGTCCAGATGTAAGTATAACAGCGAACCCCCACGTCCTGCAGATCGAAAACGATGGCGTCGACGTCTCGCAGCATCTCCTCGGTGGGCTTGCGCGCTTCGCCGTACAGGCTGCGAACGGGAAGGCCGGTCCCGGGATCGGTCGCGTCACGCACCGCTTCCCCGGCTGCGGCGGAGGCATCGTATCCGTGCTCGGGAGAGAAAATGCAGGCGACGGCAATCCCGGCCTCCGTCAGGATCGCGGGCGAAGGCGCTCCTCTTTCATCGACGCTGGCGGAGTTTGCAATCAGTCCCACGCGAGCGCCGCCGAGGATGTCACGCTCGGATTCCAGCAAACGGGTGATACCCAATTTGACCGCGGCCCGCGAATCAGTCATAGAGCTTCTTGATTTCGGTTCCCGAGAAATAGTGTTTGAGAATGTCCTCGTATTCGAAACCACGCAACGCCATCCCCTCGGCGCCCGATTGACACATGCCCACTCCGTGGCCCCATCCGCCGCCGTGGAACGTGAACGCCGTCGGCGCGCCGTCGGAATCGCGTTTGACGTCGACGATGAACATGGAGCTCCTCAATCCGCCGAGCACCTGCCTGATCCGCAGTTCCTTATTGATAACGGCGTTGTCGCGGCTGCCGACGATTTTGATGCGTCGAGCCCGGCCCGAGACTCCTCGGCGAAGAACTTTGATCTCTTTAACGTCGCCGACCCTCCTGCGCCTGTTGACGATCCTGGTGAGTTCGGCGGCGCTGTATCTTTTCTTCCACCGAAATTTCCCGCGCGCGACGATGCGCGGGTCGGAGCAATACGCGCGCGGCGAGCGCATGAGCCATCCCTCGAGCTGCGACGAGCGAATGGGGGAATCGAACGATTCCGGGTTGCTGTAAAGATCCGAAATCCCGCGCAGCGCCTTGTCGGGACGCGAGGTCCAGACGTTTTCGTTGTGCTCCGTATGGCCGCCGCAGTTGGCGCTGTAGACGGCGTCGACGAGGGAGCCGTCGCGCATCAGCACCTGCCCGTGCGTGGCCTCGACGGCGGCATCGGTGCGCGGCGTCCTCCGCGTCAGACCGCCGAATTCCTGGCAGTGCTGCGACGCGCAATAATCGTATGGGTCGAACACGTGCTGGATGCCCAGCTTAGTGACGGCCTCGGTCCTGGCCGCGACGGCCTGTGTCCTCAGTGCCTCATCGTGAGCGGTCAGGCGAATCTCGACGGGAACGACGCCCTTGACATATTCCTCCAGCTGCACCTCATTCACGGCCGCCAGTTTTCCTCTTTTGTCAACGATGATCTCGATGGGACCGACATAGCGCCTGTTCTCGCGTTTGCCGGAGCCCCAGAACCCCTGGCCGTAAGGCACATTGAATATTTCGATGGGGGCCTCGCTCGTAATGAAAATGCGGGAATCGGCGTAGGCCCTGGGATTTCCTTTCGGGTCGAGGATCTCTATGTTTCCGCGTGGGCCCAGTACGCTTTCATCGATCACCCAGGATGAGATGCCCTGAGCGAACATCTTGTCCCGGAACCGTTCGGCGGCGCGCTCGCTCTTGAATATTCCGAGCGCCACCCAGTAAACGGTCGTGTCGGAGATTGAGCCATCGGCCTGTACGAGCTGTCCCCCGGCCTTTATCAGCCTGACCGTGTATTTCCGCCGTTTCCATTGCTCGGCATATTTTACGGCATCTTCATACTCGGCGCCGCTGTAAGTGGCGATACCGACGGCATAGGAGCGGACCGAAACGCGCGCGCTCCGCGGCTTGAATTTGACACGCGAGCCCGGCTCGATCTTCATGAAATTGGAACCGAAGCTGAGCGACACATCTCCGGTACTGCCGAGCGTGACGGACGAGGCTCCGCCGAGGAGGCGCACCTTGATCGTGGGCTCGATGTACGCTTTGCGCGGCTCGACCTTCTTCGGCTCGACGACGGGGATGACTATTTCTTCTTCCTCTAAGGCGTCCGTCGCGGACCCGATTTCGGGAAATCCCGACTCGTCCACGATCAGCCCCGGCGCCTGGTAGATTGCGGCGGCCATATAGACCTTCGCGGCCTCGTAGATCGCGGCGGCCGATGACGCCGAGTAGAGTGAATTCGCGGCGTCCACGGATTCCGTCGCATGCCCGTCCGTTTCGGCCGAGTCCGGCCCGGTTGCGCAGGCTGCGGCGAGAAAAAACACAAGTAGTGTCGAGAGAATGAAACCGCGCTTTTTTGTCGCGCCAGAAAGCGACCGGCACATTTTCAACCTTTCAGAGCGCCCATCCTGATCCCCCGGATGAACATCCGCTGGAACAGCAGGAAAACGCCGAACATGGGAAGCGACGCGACCGCCGCCCCCGCCATCAGCAAGCCGTAGTCGAGCGCATGCTTATCCTGCAGCGTCGCCAGCCCGACCGTCAGCGTGAACGTGTCGGCGCTGTTGAGCACGAGGAGCGGCCAAAGAAATGAGTTCCAGTTCGAGATAAACAGGAAAATCGCGAGCACGCCGAGGGCGGGCGCCGACAGCGGGACGATAATCCTGAAAAAAATCTGCACCTCGCTGCAGCCGTCGATCCTGGCGGCCTCCTCGAGCGCGGTCGGGATGGTCGACATGTACTGTCTCATGAAGAAAATCCCGAACGGCCCGGCCAATCCCGGCAGGATGGCCGCCCACAGCGTGTCCACGAGATGCAGCCTCACCATCATTATGTACAACGGAACTATCAGTATATGCACCGGAACCATCATTGTGCCGACAACCACCCAGAAAAGCACCCGGCGGCCGGGAAATTCCTTTCGGGCGAACGCGTACCCGGCCATGCTGTCGAACAGCAGCTGGCCGAGAGTGACCGCCGCGCAGATTACGAATGAGTTGATTGTCCATCGAGCAACGGGCGCGTCCGCGAATATTCGCGCATAGTTGAGCAGCGTGAGTTCGGCGCTCGCCAGAGCGGACGGGCCCGCTGCCGTGAGCGTCGCGCCCAGCTTCTCTGTCGGGCGGAACGAGGTGTAGAACATCCAGAACATAGGGAAGAGCGATACGACCGCTCCGGCCCCGAGAAAAGCGACAAGGATTGAGCGCGGCTTACGGGTGGTCATGTTTTCCTCGTGCGTGAGACGCCGGTGATGCTTTTTGTCGCATCCGGTGAACGCAGCTCCTCCGGAGGCATTGCGTTTCATTCAGGCGCTGGTGTCGTGTCAACCGTATATTGTCCGGTCTCAGAGTCCTGTAAGATATGTTGGCGGCGACTCGCCGCTAGTATTCAAACTCCGATCTGAAGAACCTGTATTGCACC
>CBDUSG010000216.1:0-5957 GCA_965369575.1 uncultured bacterium
CCGTTTGTGGATTTGGACGAATTTGTGGTCATGCCCAACCATTTGCATGGAATCGTTATTTTAACGGGCGATCACAAGGATCGCCCCTACAGTCGCACTGAGGATAATCGTAGGGGCGAACCTTGTGTTCGCCCTCCACGTCGCCGTCGAGGAACGGAGGACCACTCACTTGGCCGGATCATCCAGGCATTCAAATCTATAACAACACGCGACTACGTAAATGGCGTAAGAAACCGCGGCTGGCAGCCATTCGCGGGCAGATTTTGGCAGCGAAACTATTACGAACATGTCATCCGCAACGAGGACGAACTGAAGCGGGTTCGCCAATATATTGTTGAAAATCCGCTCAGATGGCATCTGGACGAGGAAAACCCGGAGGCACAAACTGTCGATGATGCCAAACCATGGGAAAACTGTAATTCGAACAAACATGATTTCTAACGAATTCTGCATCGGGAAGTGACGATTCAAGAAGCTGCGCGAGAGAGATCCTGAGGAGCCGAACTGGTTGGAGATTTGCAGAAACTAAGGAGGGAAAGAAATGAATTCAAAAAAACAGGGAAGCTCCGACGAACTACCCAAAATTAAAACCGTTCAAGGCAAACACAAAAGATTCACTGGTCATATTGTTCCGACAGGAGTTGAGGGGAATTGGTGGAAAACAGTGCGCATGTGTGTCTCCGTAACCCGATGCAGCAGCAATCATGGAATCGATAGGATATTAGGCCCTTCCGATATCGTGAACCTGTCCGAGTTAAGGAACCACATTGATGCCTTGAAAGAAGATTTGGATTCTATATATGCAGCCGCAGAGAGAAAGCTCAATAAACTGCGCGACTAAAATGTACACATATCCCAAGAAATATGACGTGATCGTGGTCGGTGCGGGGCACGCAGGCTGCGAGGCCGCGCTGGCGGCGGCAAGGATGGGCCGCGAGACGTTGCTGCTCACGATCTCTCTCGACACGATAGCGCAGATGTCGTGCAATCCGGCCGTTGGCGGGCTGGCCAAGGGGCACATCGCGCGCGAGATCGACGCGCTCGGCGGCGCGATGGGCAAGCTGATCGACGCGACCGGAATCCAGTTCCGCATGCTCAACCGCAGCAAAGGGCCCGCTGTATGGGCGCCGCGGGCGCAGGCCGACAAGAAGGCCTACCAGCTCAAGATGAAGCATCTGCTCGAGGAGACGGACCGCCTCGATCTCAAGCAGGCGCTCGTCGAGGATATATGCGTCGAGAAAGGACGCGCGACGGGCGTCATCACGCAGACGAACACCAGGTTCGGTGGGCGCGCGATCATAATCACCGCGGGAACGTTTTTGCGTGGTCTCATCCACGTCGGGCTTTCGAATCACGAGGGAGGCAGGGCGGGCGAGTTCCCGGCGCGGCGGCTTTCGGAGGCGCTCGAGCGAATCGGTTTCGAGCTGGGACGCCTGAAGACCGGCACCCCTCCGCGCATAAACAGGAACACCGTGGACCTGTCCGCATTCGAGGAGCAGCCGGGCGACGTGCCGCCGCCGCCGTTCAGTTTTTCGACCGGCAGGATCGAGCGCGAGCAGGCGCCGTGCTATCTCGGCTACACAAACGAGAAAACTCACGAGGTCATTCGCAATAACCTGGACCGCTCGCCGCTTTACTCGGGCAAGATCGAGGGCGTGGGCCCGCGCTATTGCCCCTCGATCGAGGACAAGGTCGTCAGGTTCCCCGATAAAACGAGGCACCAGATTTTCCTCGAGCCCGAAGGACTCGATACCGACGAGTTCTATTGCAACGGAATCTCTACCAGTCTGCCCGAGGATGTGCAGCTCGAGTTTTTGCGCACGATTCGCGGGCTCGAAAAGGCCGAGATCATGCGCCACGGCTACGCCATCGAGTACGATTTCGCGCCGCCGTCGCAGATCAAGCCGACGATGGAGACGCGCAAAGTCGGGGGCCTTTATTTTGCGGGCCAGATAAACGGGACCTCCGGCTACGAAGAGGCCGCCGCGCAGGGTCTGATGGCCGGGATCAACGCCGCGCTCAAGCTCCGCGACGAGCCGCCACTGGTGCTGGAGCGCTCGCGCGCCTATATCGGGGTGCTGATAGACGATCTCGTCACCAAGGAGATAAAAGAGCCGTATCGAATGTTCACGGCGCGCGCCGAGTACAGGCTCCTGCTCAGGCAGGACAACGCCGACCTGCGCCTCATGCATATCGGACACGGGTTGGGGCTGGTGGACGATTCCACATACGACCGTCTGGAAAAAAAGCGGGCGGATATCGAGAGGGAACTGGAAAAACTGAAAACGCGGAGGATCGCTCCGTCCGAGGATATCAACCGCGTCCTGCGAGAGCGGGGGACCGGACCGCTGAGAGACGGCGCCACACTGGAACAACTGCTGCGACGGCCGGAGCTTGACGTTGCCGACGTGTATGCGATGGGCGGCCTGCACGCGCCCGACGACGGCGTGGCCGAACAGGTGCAGATAGAGATCAAATACGAGGGTTATATAAGACGCCAGCTCGCGGACATCGAAAAACTCAGAAAACTCGAAGGCTCTGCGATCCCCGACGACATCGATTACTCTCGCCTCACAAGTCTTTCGGCGGAGAGCCGCGAGAAGCTCTCGCGGTTCCGCCCGCGTTCTCTGGGGCAGGCGGCCCGCATCTCCGGCGTCAACCCGTCCGATGTTTCCATCCTCATGGTGTATCTGAAGGCGGGGCCGACCTGATAGCTGAGGAAAGGCGACTCGTCGAGCGACGCCCACCGGCTTTACCTCTCGGTAAATCAAAGACCCGTTCGCGCGGATTCTTAGGCTGGAAATAAATTGGGCTGTGTGGTATAGTCGTGCAACGGCTTGCTCGGGTGATCGGCCTCGGCGCCGAGAATGCTTGCCGCGATTGTGGCCCGGCCGAGAGGGTCCTTCTGCACTGAAGGTTCGACGTGGAAAGGGGGGAAAGGCGCGGAAACACATTTTGTCATTGCATTTTCGTTGCTGCCACAACTGAGCTGCGTTGAAGGGCGGTGACGCCCGGGGCGACACCATCCGGAGGGAGAAAACAATGAAACATTTTGCGATAATCCTGGTTCTGGCGGCCCTGATTATTTCCATGCCCGCCGCACAGGACGCCGAGGCCCAGCAATGCTTTGAGCTTTCGCCTTTTTGCGACCAGATCTTTGTCTGGGTGGATGTGAGAAGCGGAGTGATAGAGGGATGGGACAACAATTGTGGCGTCGGCGAGTGTAATTTCGGAGTAGTCGGCCAGATAGTAGGGAGTTCATGGGTCGTCTTTTTCGACTACTCGATCGAGAGATGCCGTCATCAGTATGACTACGGGATAATGACCGGAACCGGCTTCAATGGTTCGTTGCAGCGGTACTTTGCCGACACCAGCCGGAACCCCGATGACCCGGTAGCGATCACGCTGATACCCTGCGCAGCGCCGACCTCACCGGCGGCTGAGGACAGGGGGCCCACGGGAGGGTAAGGAGGCGTATCCGGCACGGAACCGTTTCCGATTGCAGAGCGGAAGGTCGAAAACCGCGTTTCGGCGGCTTTCGACCTTCTTTTTTTGCGAGCCCGACGGGATCGCTGTACGCCTTGGGAAGTGTTGACTGCCTGCGGGGTGCGATGATAGTATTGAAGCCGAACGAGCCGCGGCGAATGCATAGGTGATGCGAGTGGATACGGCGAAGAAACGCATAATAATCGACACCGACCCCGGCGTGGACGACGCGCTGGCGCTGATCCTGGCGCTGCGCTCGCCGGAGCTTCACGTCGAGGCAATCACGACCGTCAACGGTAACACCGGCCTGGCGCAGGCCACCGAGAACGCGCTTCGCGTGCTCGAGGTCCTGAACCTGCCGGCTCCACCGCCCGTGGTAAAGGGCGCCGACCGGCCCATCCGCCGGGAGCCGTTCCCGAGCGTCTCGGTCCACGGGCGCGACGGGCTCGGCGAGATATCCTTCCTCAAAAACGCGAGCGGAAAAAAGAAGTATCCGGCGCCGCGCCTGCGCCCGGCGGAAAAATACGCGCCCGAGCTTATCTGCGAACTCGCCGCCGAGCATCCGGGCGAGCTCACGCTCGTAACCCTCGGGCCGCTGACCAACGTCGCGCTCGCGCTGACTATCGATCCGAAGCTGACGCGCAATATCAGGAAGATAATAACGATGGGCGGCGCCTACACCGTCCCCGGCAACGAGACGCCCGCCGCCGAGTTCAACTTCTTCTGCGATCCCGAGGCCGCCGGCGAGGTCATCAACTCGGGCATTCCCATTAAACTCGTCGGCCTCGACGTCACCCTGCAGGCGCGCCTGAGCCGGCAGGCGCGGGGAAGCGCGACGACGAAGCGCTCGCGCCTGAACCGGTTCCTGCGCGATTCGACCGACCACGTCATGAACTACTACCGCACGCGCCAGGGCTACCACGGCTGCTGCGTGCACGACGCGCTCGCGATGATGGTAGCGATCGACAGGAGTTTTGTCGGCATGAAGCGCGTGCACGTCGAAGTCGAGACCGAGGGCAGGCTTACCAGCGGAATGAGCGTGGCCGACATGCGCCCGTATGCGCGCGGCCATGTCGGCGAGCCCAACGCCGACGTCGCCCTCTTCGTCGACCCCAGCCGCTTCGAACAATTCCTCCTCGACCGCATCACCGACGGATGATTGGCCGCCGTACGGGCGCGGGCGCGCGCACCTGCAGAACGCAGTTCGCCGCTTAACCGTCTCCTGACTTCTCATCCGCAAGCTTTTCGAGGTCATCGATCTTGAGGCGGGCCATCTCGATGGAGCTGTTCGAGATCATGCCCAGCAGCCACGGGTAGTCGCGGCCGAGAGGGCTGGTGTAGTAGCTGATGAGGACTTCCCTGTCGTCGACCACGACGCCGGCATACGACGTGTCGCCGCAGCTGGGCAGGTCGGAGAGGAACACGAGCCGGTCGGGCTCGACGAGGTACAGCGATGTGCGTTTGGCGCCCCATGCGCTGCCCATGTATTCTGAGCCGCCGACGTGGCGGCGTCCGCAGGCGTAGGTGCGTTCGCCTATCTGGAAGAGGCACGGGCCGTCGAGCCGCGTCTCGTGGCTGCGGCTGAGCTTCCAGTCGGTGTACGGCGGCGGCGCGACGCCTATCAGCGTATGCCCGTCGGGATGGTAGCCCCAGCGGTTCGGGTCGACCTCGAGGCGCGCGGTCATTATCATCGTGCCGTCGGGCCTGAAGCTGATGGCGGTCTCGTCGATCTTGTCGCCCGAGTAGATCGGTCCGACCTCGGACCAGTCGACGCCGTCGGTCGATTTGAAAAGCGCCGACTTGCCGTGCTCCCACCAGTAGGCGGGCACGTAGAAGTTTGTGCCGTCGAATGTCTTCGGCCGCCACAGCAGCCAGCCCTCGATCGAAAGCTCTTTCGGCTCGGTCCAGTTCACGCCGTCTTCGCTGATGCAGTACGAGTTGCCCGTGGGCTCTGCGTGAAACTTTTCTGTGTTCCTCAAGAAATAGAGAAACAGCTTGCCGCCGATCTCGGCGAGCTTGGGATCGCGCACGTCCTCGCCCGGCACGCGGATCTCCGAGAGCACGTGCCAGCTTTTGCCGTCGTTCGACGAGCGCACCACCAGCCTGCATTTCGTCGAGGCGAAATGCCAGGGCGACGTCGCGTGCACCAGCAGGTATTGGCCCTCGTATCTGAACAGGTCGGTGTTCGAGTGGTGTGCGTCCGGCGGCACGGCGGTCCATGTCTCGAGCCCGAGCGCATCCGCGACGTCGATGTCCGCGGGCAAACGGTATCTCCAATACAGCAGCGGGACACAGGCCGAGGCGATGAGAATCAGGATCAGTATGACGAAGGCGGTCGCCACGCGCAGCCTCCAGTTCTTCATGTTTACTCCGTTGTCAACACTCGCCGCCCGAGCCCGCGAAAGCGCAGACTGCAGAGGCCGGGGCCGATCATTCCTCTTCCTCTTCTTCCGGCTTCTCGGCCCTCAGCT
>CBDUSG010000217.1:0-5925 GCA_965369575.1 uncultured bacterium
GCGACGTACATATGATCGTATGATTCGAATTTATATTCGTTTTTCTCGTATGGCACGTATGCAACAACATGCTCGCTCCGGGAAATCTTTTCTCCAATTGGTCGTGGATCAACGGCAAAATGTCCGAAAACATGATGAAACGGGAGCACAGGGGATACTATGATGACCTGATGCGGCGGGAGCGCGAGGAAGCTTTGACCCGCGCGAAGGAGGTCGAGGCCGAATCGGCGGAAAAGATCGTTCGGAAGGAGTCCAAGCGACTGCAAGAGCATCTTGAGGCCGGCAACCTCTATGCGAAAGAAGAAGATTATGCGAAGGCCATAGAAGAGTACAAGAAGTCGCTCGAGCTGCTTCCCAACTTCCCTCAGGCCCGGTATAATCTCGCCGTCGTCTATCAGAAATCGGGGGATATTCGACAGGCCATAGTCGAGTATAAGAAGTTCATCGAGATGGATCCGTTCAACGTGGTGGCCGAAAAGGTCAGGGCGCTTCTGAGGGCAATGGAAAAGCCGCAAAACGGGGGTTCCGGCGGTGGGCAATAGCCTCGTTAAATTGTGTTCGTTGGGATCTGCGATCCTTCTTTCGGCCGCCTGGGCGGGCTTCGGATGGCAAGCGGCTCACTTCGAACCGGTGCCCGGCAGCCCCGCCGGGAGCACGGACGATCGACAGGCATACTACCATTCCGCCTCCGGCGTGGACGTGCCCGCTGCGCCTGAGTCATTGTCATGCTCGCCATGTCACCGCGGCTTCGCGCACCGCAACACCGCTTTCACAAGAGCTTTCTTGAATCTCCATTCGAGGTTGGGCTGCATGGTTTGCCATCTTGGGCCCGGGGAGAGGAAAAAAGCCCGGCTCGGATGGTTCATTTCGGGCCCGAACGGAATCGAAGAGGCTTCGAGAGAGGATTCAAAGGCCTTATTGATGCCCTTCATTGAAGCGGGAGGCGAGCGTAAAGTTCTGGGAAGCCGATCAGGCGAACCGCACGCCGAAATCTCGCCGGAAGGGAAGCACGCGATTCGCTTAGGGTCCTCCCCCTGCGTGGACTGTCATTCTTCCGAGGGCCTTAAGGAATTTCAGAAGGTCGGCTACGACCGCGATGACCTTCTGAAGCCGGACAAATTTGATTACATAATCTCATTTACAGAGGGCAATGTGTTTTATTATCCCCGGTTCTAGGAGATCACATGAGGACACTCTCGTACTTGCTCGTCGCGCTCGCGTTCTTTGCCGTCGGAACGGAGACCCCGGCGTACGAGGTCATCAGGACCTCCGCAGTCATGGAGGTGCAGGCGCCGCCCGGCTACGAAATGAATCAGCCAAGCGATGTCGCCGTCGGCGAGACGGGAAACATCTACATCCTGGACGGCGTCAACGACAGGGTTCTTGCCTTCGGCTCTTCCGGCAACCTCATGTTCATCTTGACGCATCTCGGCCGCGAACTCGGCGATCTGGATTCCCCGCTGGGTCTGAACATAGATAAGGAAGGGAGAGTCCTCGTTGCGGATTCGGCAAACCACCGGATAGCGGTTTTCGGCAGGGACGGGAAGCTCGAGCTTGTGTATGATCTGCCGGAAGAGAGCATTCCTTCGGATCCCACCGATGTTTTTTCCGACCTGGAGCATCACTACATCGCCGATAACGACAACCATCGCATACTCGTTTATTCGGCCGCCGGCAGTTTCCTGAACGCTTTCGGCCGGGAAGGAGAAGGCCCCGGAGAGTTCAAGTATCCCTACAAAGTCGAGATGGACTCGCAGAGGAGGCTTTATGTGGTGGACGTGCTGAATGCGCGCGTTCAGATACTGAGCACGTCGGGAAACTACCTGGGACAGATCGGGCGCTTCGGCATATCGCCCGGATCGCTGTTCCGGCCCAACGGAATCGCTCTGGACCGCAAGGGTCGCGTACTGATCAGCGATTCCTACCTTGGCACAGTTCAGGTCTTCGACCGCAAAGGCGCGTTCATAGGGGTGATCGGGGACGACGACGGCCGGGCTCTTCGCTTTAATGCTCCGTCCGGCCTGACTGTGGATGCCGAGAACCGACTGTATATAGTTGAGATGTCTACCGGAAAAGTGGTCGTGCGAAAAATCCGGGATTGATGGAGGGTAGATGATGAGCCACAAAAGCTGGGAGTACGGGCAGGTATTCGTTCGAAGGCCCGAGATATTCGGAGGCTTGCCGAAAACAGGCTTGAACCTGGAAAAAATCAATCGGGCAGGCGAGGAGGGGTGGGAACTCGTGAACACGATTCCATATACGGTGGCCGGCGGGGAGGTCACGGGTGCCTTCTTCATTTTTAAAAGGGAAAAGACGGAAGATCAGAGCAAGGTCGGACAGCCTCACACAGATGACAATGAGTCATGACTTTTCGACATGGAGTCCGTATCGTCGCAGAATCCACACCGCCGCAGCGCTCCGGGTTCTTCTGCTCTCGATATGCCTTTGGGGCGCTGACGCGTATGCGATCGAGGAGCAGACCGGCCGGCGCTGCGTCATGTGCCATATCTCACAGAGTCCCGTGCTCGAGGCCGGAGGGCAGACCCTGTATGCCCCCGCTGAGCCGGAAGAAGCCGTGGGAACCGGCGCAATGTGCTACAGCTGCCACAACGGATCGGTTCTGGACTCCAGGAAGACGATCGGATCGGGACATCAACACCCCATTGGCGTACAACCCGGTTCCGACGTCAACATTCCCAAGGGTTTCCCACTGACAGACGACAACCGCCTCTACTGCGGGACATGCCACTCTCCTCACGTGACGACATTCGAGATCGACGGTCGGACCGTTTCGAACTTGAGAGTTACCGGCAAGACCGCAGATTATTGCCTTGAATGCCACACAAGACGGGAAGGCGGCCATTTCTTGGGCGAGAGCGGCAATCCCGTTCCCGCCGGCATCATCCTTTCCGGCGGAATGGCGGGACCGGCTAATACCACGGTGAGCTGCCGCACGTGCCACGTTCCTCACGGGTCTCAGGAAAAAGAACTGCTGGTGCACAGCAGAGATCGGATATGCGAGGATTGCCACGGATCGAATCCCAGCAAAACAGAAATCGGCCCCGGAATGGACAGTCATCCCGTCGGGATCACGATAGGGAACCAGGCCGGGGCCGTTCCCCGGCCGGACGGGAAGAAGATGGTCACCGGGACGGATTCGGCGGTCATTTGCCTGACGTGTCACTCGGCGCATGATCCAGAGGACGGAAAGCACCTATTGGCATTCCGGAATCCTGCCGGCGAGCTGTGCGTCACATGCCATGCAAAGCTCGTGGGCGAGGGAGCCGGGACTCGAAACAATGGGAACCATCCCCTCCGTGGGAAAGACGAAGAGACCATGAGGGGATGCAATAGCTGCCATCGGGTCCACAACGGCCTGAATGGTGCGCAGGCCGAGCCGGGCTCGAGCAGTCTTTTATCAGAGCGCGTAAAAGACTCGGAGCTGTGCGTCGGGTGTCACAAGGCGGAGGCGGCATTCGGAGTCGACGAGGCGCGGGCTATGGGCACTCATCCGCTCGGGATGATGGCCGAGGCCGCAGAGGCGCCTGCTGACGGCGGCATCGGGGCGGGTAAGACCAGGATGGGATGCGGGAGTTGCCACAAATCGCACGACACAGAACCCGGCTACAGCAGTCTTCTCGACCATCGTTCCTATTCGTGTCTGGCCTGTCATAAGTACCGGAACACGCTCGAGGGCACCGCGAGCCTGGCGGGGAGCCATCCGGTTTACGTCATGCCGGACAAGAGCCCGATCTCGGCCGAATTCCTTTCCGCGGGGGGACTGGTGGGTGAATACGGCGAGATGGTGTGCAGGACCTGCCACGGCGTGCACGGCGCTCTCAAGGATACGCCTCTCCTTCTGGAGCCGGCGGCGGAGAAAGATTACTGCGCAAGCTGCCACCCGGCCGAGAAACTTGTATTCAACTCGAAACACGATCTCAAAGTGTCGGCGCCGGATTTGCCGAATATCTTTGGGCGGCTTCCGGCGGAGAGCGGCACATGCGGCGTCTGCCATCGTGCTCATGGATGGTCCAGGGATATCGCCGGCGACGGCAGCCTGATAGATCATATATGCTCGGATTGTCATTCGGATAAGGGCTCGGCCGCGCGTATTTCGGGATCACACGGCCATCCCGTCGATGTAGGCATGGGAGACACCCGTGCCCCCGCAGGGCTGCCCCTTTTCACGGCCGACGGCAAGGAAAATGCGTCGGGCGAGATAACCTGCGCCACATGCCACGACGTCCACCGCGAGACTTTACCGAGATTCAGCCATACGGAAAATGGAGTGCAGTCGGGCGTGGAGGGCGGCTTCCTCAGGCAGCCTTACGCGGGATCAAACGCCCTGTGCCTGCGCTGTCACGAGGAAAAAGATGACGTGCGAGATACGGCTCATGACCTGTCACGGAGCGCAGTGCAGCCCGGTGGCGAAGGGCATGCACGCGAACGGAAAGGCCCATGCTCAGGGTGCCATCTGCCCCACGGCGCCTCCGGGGCGATGATGTGGGCGCTAGAGATACCGAAGGGCGACGACATCATGTCGGCCCTGTGCCAAAGCTGTCATTCGGAGCGAAATGTCGGGAAGAACAAGCTGCCCCGGCAATCGCACCCGGTCGGAGTCCATATGGCCGCCGGAATGGAGTCGGTTCTGCCGCTGTATGACTCGAATGGCAGGGCTGCTGCTCCGGGCATGATCACCTGCGCCACCTGTCATTCCGTTCACGAAGCGGAACCCGCCACCGAAGGGGGAACCGAGGCGGAACCTCCCGCCGGCGGTTTTCTCAGGAGCGTTCCTTTGGCGGAGACGGTGAGCCCGAGAGATTATGCTTCCGCCCTCTGTATCCACTGTCACGAAGATCAGCGGGAAGTCATGGGCTCTTCACACGACCTTCGCTCCGGGACATGCGGCGGCTGCCACGCGCCGCATACGGAGAGTTCGGCGCTGATGTGGGCATCGGCCATCCAGGAGGGCGGTGACGTCGTATCCGCGCAATGCCTTAGCTGCCACAAACGAATTTCGCACGGAGATGAGTCAAAGGGCGGCGCATACAGCCATCCGATAGGAGCCGCGCCCGCGGCGAACAATGCTCCGGAATTGCCGCTTCACAATGAGCAGGGCCGCAGCGATGATCAGGGCTCGATGACATGCGCGACCTGCCACGATGTTCACAGAAGCGGCCCGCCACCGAGTCGGACGCCTAGTCAGGCGGGCGGAAAATATCTTCGCGTCGACGGCCCCACTTCAGGGCTTTGCCTCCGATGCCATCCGGAGAAAGGCAACATCCGCCGGACAAGCCATGACGCCGCGAAGTCTTTTCCCGATGCCGAGAACCTTCTCGGACAACGGCCGGGCGAAGAAGGCGACTGCGGCCCATGCCACGTTCCGCATTTCGCGGCCGACCAGCCAGCGTTATGGGCGGGACAAGACGGGCTCGGCGAGGATCCGGGCATGCGCCATTGCCTCGGTTGCCACAGGCCGGGAGGATCGGGAAAAGACCGGATTCCCGAACACATGTCCCATCCGACAATGAGAGTGCCGGTCTCCGAGGTCATCTCGCCGAACGAGCTGCAAGGCAGGACCATCGGCAATTTCTTGAAAGAAGCGATTGTCGGCGCCGAAAAAGAGCGTTGGCGACCTCCGCAATATGTGGAAGTGGCAATGAAATTCGTTGACAGGCTCAGCATCCGCCGGAAAAAACAACCCATTCTGCCCCTATACGACGAAAATGGGCGACGCGGAAATACCGGAATACTTTCGTGCCCCAGCTGCCACGACATTCACAACAGCGAAGCAGAAGTTCGACGCGGGATATTCAGCGAGCGCCCGGAGCTTGACAGGCTCGAGGGAAGCCTGATGCGGACGAGCTTCGTGGACGAGGCGACGCTGCTTTGCGGCGACTGCCATGGACCCGACAGACTATCCAG
>CBDUSG010000218.1:0-5911 GCA_965369575.1 uncultured bacterium
CGCCGCGCGCCCCTACAGAATCCCCCGTGCCCCCTTTCAAAAGCTCGCCCGGCTGTGCTACAATTCCCTCGATATGAACTTGCCAGACGCAGACTCAAAAATATTTCGGCGCACGCTCCTCGAAGAGGCGAAAAAATCGGGAATAACGCCTAAGATGACGGAATTAGACGCATTTTGCGCTCATTACGGGCTGCTGCGCAAGTGGAACCCGCGCGCGAGGCTTACCGCCGCGATCGAGCCGCGCAGGGCCGCGCTCGAGCTGTTCGTCGACAGCCTGATAGCCTGTCGCTTCGCCGAAAAAGCCGGAATCGCGGCCACCGGCCGGGATAGCGCGGAAAATGCTTTCCGCATGATAGATATCGGCTCCGGCGGAGGTTTTCCCGGAGTCGTCGCGAAAGTCATGCATCCGGAGTGGGAGTTAACGCTGGTTGATTCCAACACAAAAAAAGTCTCTTTCCTCAAATTTCTGACGCTCGAGCTCGGCCTGGCCGGAACACACACTGTCTGCGGAAGAGCCGAAAAACTGGCCCATCGCGACGAGTACCGCGGGGGGTTCGACCTCGCCTTTTGCAGGGCGGTCGCGGACCCGCCGGCGGCAATCGAACTCACGGCCGCATTCCTGAAAATTGGGGGCCTGTTCGTCATGCAGACATCCCCGCCGGAGACCGGCAAGCGGCGGAAGCGTACCTTCGGCGAAGTTCCGGAATCCGCTGGCGCTGTCGGCGTAACGCTCGGCTCATCAACCACTTACGATCTCAGCGGAGCAACTGCAAGGAGAACTCTTGTCGAGATCAGAAAGACCGGTCCGACACCAACCGATCTCCCTCGAGATTACAGAGCCATCAGAAAAAAACCCATTAAGTGACCCCTGTTTCACGTGGAACATCGATTTTCTTTCTTCTTTCTCTCTCTTTCCAAAAAGAGAGAGAAAGAAGCAAAGAGAGAGAAAGTATGAGATTGTCGCTTTGCTGCGCAAATTGTCAATCTCTTCTCTTACATTCATATGGAACATAGCAGGGGAAGCATTTTTCGGGGACGCCAGGAAAGAGATGCGAAGCATCTCATTTCAAAGGCGGCGGCCAGTCGCCGGGGACGGCGGATACTTCGTATCCTTGCATCACCGGGGGCAGGGCCCCCACCCACGGATACTTCGTATCCTTGCTTCACCTATGTGGCGCCAGCCCGGGGCAGGTTTTTGCCGAAAATGAAGCAGTGAGACCGGGTATGATACAAGGTGTAAAAGAAGAGATGCAAAGCATCCGTGTCTGCGGCGACTCGACGCCGACTCGCCGCAAATCTTTTTTGTTGACTTTTCGGGGAAAGAATCCTAGAATCTGAGGGACGTCTTTCTCCATTTCTGAAAACGGCGTGTTCGATTGACACCGGGGGGCTTTGCGGGCTGCTTGATATGAGGATTATTGCTGTCACGAATCAAAAGGGGGGCGTGGGCAAGACGACCACATCGGTCAATCTTGCGGCATGTCTCTCGGCGGCGGATAAGCGAACGCTGCTGGTGGATCTCGACCCTCAGGCCAACGCCACAAGCGGATTCGGCCTGGACCGCAGGGCCGATCGACCGACGGTGTATGATCTGCTGATCGAGCGCGCGTTTTTCGACGAGGTCGTGTTGCGCGAGATCGTGCCGGGCCTGGACATCCTGCCGTCGAGCACCAGTCTGGCGGGCGCGCAAGTCGAGTTGCTGGCGCTCGAGAGTCGTGAGCAACGGCTCAAAAGGGCTCTTGCGCCCGCGCTGACACCCCCGATGGTCTCGGATGACAGAAGGTATGACGTCGTCCTCATAGATTGCCCGCCGTCGCTCGGCATATTGACGATCAACGCGCTGGTGGCGGCGAGATCGGTGCTGATCCCGCTTCAGTGCGAGTATTACGCGCTCGAGGGCATCGAGCAGTTGCTGGATTCCCTCAGGCTCGTGCGTTCTTCTTTCAATCCGACCATGGAAATCGAGGGGATCGTGCTCACGATGTTCGACAGCCGCACGAATCTCTCTCGTCAGGTCGAGACCGAAGTCCGAAACTATTTCGGGGAAAAGGTATACGCCACGGCGATTCCCAGGAACATACGCCTGAGCGAGGCGCCCAGCTTCGGCAAGCCAATCGTCTTTTATGACATTGCGTGCGCCGGAGCGATCGCCTACATCAACCTAGCAAAGGAAGTGATTGATGGTGGAGAAGAGAGCTCTTGGTAAAGGCCTGAAGGCCCTCATCGGCGAGCCCGAGGAGTTTGCTCGCTACGAGGCATCGTCCCGCAACCACATCGATGTCGACCGGATCGAGCCCAATCCTTACCAGCCGCGCAAGGATTTCGACGAGGACCGGCTCGCCGAGCTGGTCGCGTCCATCAAGGCCGATGGCGTGTTGCAGCCCATCATAGTCCGTCGTGAGGGTAAAAAATACCAGATCGTGGCGGGCGAGCGCCGCTGGCGTGCGGCCTGTAAGGCCGGCCTTTCGAGCCTCCCGGCGACTATAAGAGACACCTCCGATCCCGACATGCTGAAGATAGCCCTCGTCGAAAACCTTCAGCGCCAGGACCTCAATCCGATAGAAGAAGCGACGGCGTACAGAGCCCTCATAGACGAGCACGGCCTCACGCAGGAAACCATTGCGGACTATGTCGGCAAAGACCGCTCCACCATAGCCAACATCGTGCGGTTACTAGGCTTACCGGACAACGTGAAGGCGCATGTTTCACGTGGAACGCTGTCGATGGGGCATGCGCGCGCGCTGCTTTCGCTCGAGGATCCGCAAGCGCAGATCGAGTTGTGCCGCCGTGTGGTCGATGAGGGCTTGTCCGTGCGACAGGTCGAAAAGCTTGTCAAAGCCGGCCCTCGATCGAGCAGGCGGCGGGCGGCGCCGCCCATCGATCCGGATGTCCGCCAGATGGAGGAGAAGCTTCAGCGGGCATTGGGCACTAAGGTGCGCATCCGATCCAGCGGCAGGCATGGCCGGATCGAGATATCCTTTTCTTCGCCTGATCAGTTTGAGGGACTCCTGGACAGATTGATGCGCGAAAGGCTTTGAATATGATAGATATTAAGCTTTTACGGGAAAATCCGGATGTCGTGCAAAAAGCCCTTGATGACAGGGGCTCCGAGGCCGATCTGTCGGGACTTCTCGAGCTGGATCGGCAGCGGCGCGACATGGTTTTTAAGGCGGACGAGCTCAAAAGAAAGCGAAATGAGGTCTCGCAGCGGGTGGCGGAACTGAAAAAGGCCGGTGAGGATGCCTCGTCCCTCATCGAGGATATGCGCACGGTCGCAGAGGAAATCGGGGCTCTGGATGCGGAAATCCGGCGGACGGACGAGCAGATTCGCGCCCTCTGGCTGGCGATTCCGAATATCCCGCACCCATCCGTCCCTTTTGGAAGGAGCGAGGACGACAACGAGGAGGTCCGCCGCTGGGGAGAGCCGCCCGCATTCGATTTCCAGCCGCTCTCGCACGCCGACCTCGGCGAACAGCTGGGGATTCTCGACTTCCAGCGCGCCGCGAAGATCGCCGGCGCCCGGTTCTCGCTGGGTTTCGGACCCGGCGCCCTGATCGAGAGGGCTCTGATAAATCTTATGCTCGATACGCACACGAAAAAGCACGGTTACACGGAGGTTTTTCCCCCGTTTCTGGTCAATGCCGAGAGCATGGTCGGCACCGGGCAGTTTCCGAAATTTGCCGGCGACTACTACGTCTGCCAGCCGGATGACTATGTGCTCGTGCCAACGGCCGAGGTGCCGGTCACGAACATTTTCCGGGATGAAATCCTTGACGAGGACGCGCTGCCTATCCGGTTTGCGGCCTATACCGCCTGCTTCAGGCGCGAGGCCGGCACCTACGGAAAGGATACCCGCGGCATGATCCGCCTGCATCAGTTCAGCAAGGTCGAGCTTGTCAAATTCTGCCGCCCCGAAGAATCGTACGACGAGCACGAAAAACTCACCCGCGACGCCGAGCGGATACTGCAGATTCTCGATCTTCCCTACCGTGTCGTCTCGCTCTGCACGACGGATCTCGGCGAGGCGGCGGCCAAATGCTATGACATCGAGGTCTGGGTGCCTTCTCAGAATAAATATCGCGAGATTTCTTCTTGCAGCAATTACGAGGACTACCAGGCCAGGCGCGCAAACATTCGCTATCGCCCCAAAGGAGGGAAGCCCCGTTTCCTGCACACACTCAATGGGTCCGGCCTCGCCATCGGGCGAACGATCGTGGCTATCCTCGAGAATTTCCAGCAAGCGGACGGAACCGTCGTCATCCCGAAGAACCTGCAGCCATATATGGGCGGGCTCGAGCGGATCACGGCGATCACCGTCTCGTGAAAAAGTTTCCGAGCCTCTTCCCGATTCGAGCAAGTTCCGGCGCCCCCGCCGCAATCTCCGGGGCGCTTATAATCATCGAATTTTCTCCCGTCCCCTCATGCCAAAGTTCGGCACTCCAGCCGCTGTGGATAACTTGTTGATATTTCGCCCCGCCGAGACGCTTTGCTGAACTAGCTCGCAGGCGAGGTGTCTTAACAAACACTTCGAGCACGCCCACCCTAACCCCAGTGTTCAGAAATAGTTACATGGGCTCGTCGATCCGGGCCGGCATGCGCCCGAAAAGCCGAATTCGCATAAGAGCACTCCGATAATTTCGTTGTTGATAACTCTTAAGGTTCCGGCTCTCTCGCCCTATTGTCGCGGCCTTCAAGGCGGCCCCTCATGCTTCCGGCGTTTTGCCTGCGTCGGAGCCGATGCACGGGCCGAATCCCCCACGAATTGGGGACAACCTGTTCACAGTGTGGAAAAAGCCGCGTTTCAATTGGGGTTGAGCACGACCGGGTGGTTTATTTGGCGATATGGCGGGGCTGGGCGAAACTGGACAAATTCAGCCCTGTTACGCCAGAAAGGGGTTGTATTGCCGTTCGGTCACCATCGTCGTCGCCGGGCCATGGCCGGGCAGCGCCTGGACGGAGTCGCCCAGCGAGAGCAGCCCTGTCTTGATACTGGTGATGAGGGTCCGATAGTCGCCTCCGGGAAGGTCGGTGCGCCCGATCGAGCCGGCGAACAGCGTGTCGCCCACAAAGACATTGCTCTCGGACAAAATAGACATGCCGCCGGGCGAATGGCCGGGACAATGGATTATGCCGAGTTTGTGGCCGGCGCCGAAGGTGAGTTCGTCTCCGTGGCGGACGAGCCTGTCGGGCGCGGGCGGCTGTTCAAGCTCGAACCCGAACATGCGGGCCTGGGTCGACATGTTCATGTACAGCGGCTCTTCATCCTCGTGCAGCACGATCTCGGCGCCGGTCTCCTCCTTGAAACGGCCGACGTCGCCCGCATGATCGATGTGCGCGTGCGTAAGGAGTATGTATTTGACCGTCAGCTTGTTTTCCTCGAGATACCGTGATATCTCGTCTGAAAACTCACCGGCGTCTATCATTACTGCCTCTCTCGTCTCCTCGCAACCGAGAACGAAGCAGTTCGAGAAAAACGGTGTGACTTCAAATTTTCCTAAGAGCAATTCGCGCCTCCCGTATTCGATCGGCCGCGGCGACTCCGCTTCACGGAATCCCGGCCAGACATAGTTTCGGTAAACCCCATCTCGGCCCTCTGCATTCGGCCGGCCGGGCGTCGGAAGAGCCGACCCGCAAAAACGCTTCGCCGACGCATCCCAAGAATGTTAGAGAATTCCTCCGAAAAATGCAAGCGTTTTCCCCAGTTCGTTTTTACCGCAGACTGCACTATCCTTTGTCGCATGCGGCAAGGATCAGATCGGGCCTCGCCCTCGCGGACATGGGCGAGGCCGTTGTGCGATATAATAGAGCGGCAACCCGGGCCGCCCGGCTCAAGGCCTCAGGCGTAGTGTTGTGTCAACCGTATATTGTTGGTTTCAGCGAGCCGAGAAGCGGTTAGCTGCAAGGCGCATGA
>CBDUSG010000219.1:0-5897 GCA_965369575.1 uncultured bacterium
AGCGGAGGGAACTCATCGCGCAGATCGGCAAGCGCACTGCGCTGGCTTTCATGCCGCTGACCTTGGTTCTGATTGGCGCGCCGCTCGGGATAATCCCCTACACGGCGCGCCGCTTCTATGGGCTGGCGATATGCGGAGCGCTGCTGCTGGCCTACTATTCTCTCCTGATGCTGGGCGAGAGCCTTTCGAAAAAGGATTTGGTCCATCCGCTGCTGGCGATGTGGATCCCGAATCTGCTCTTGGGGTTCGCGGGCGTGGGATTCATAATACGGGCAGAAAGGCGCTGAAGCCGAGAATGAGCATACTTACCAGATATATCTGCCGCCGTCTGATCATGCACTATCTCGCCGTCGTCCTGGTAATTCTGGTTTTCTTCATCTTTGTGGATTTCATGGAACATATCCAGCGAGTGACCAGGGATCAGGCGCCCCTTAAGCTCATCCTGCTTTACTACTGCTACTTTTTCCCCCGAATATTCATCGAGGTTTCCTGGATCGGTTTTTTGCTGGCGATGCTTTTGGTGCTGGGCGGCCTTGCCAGGCACAACGAGTTCACGGCGATGTTCGCCGGCGGTATCAGCATATACAAGGTCGGCATGCCCGTGCTCGCCATCGGCGCCGCGCTGAGCGCGGCGGTGTTTTGCGTGCAGGAATTCGTCATGCCCCCAACGATGCTCCGCGCCTACGAGCTGAAGGACAGCAAATTTGCCCGCAATTCGGGCGACAGCCCGATATTCAATATCGCCAGCATAGGGCGACGCAATCAGCTTTACTTTTTTGAGATGCTGGATGTCGAGCGTGGAATCCTGAGGGGCGTCCAGATTCACACTCGCCGGGGCGGATCGATCGTCAGGCGGATCGACGCCGAAAGGGCCCTTTGGGATGAATCGGCGGGCAGATGGTATCTCAAAAACGTCGTCATCAGAGAGTTCGACTCAGACGGAGCGGTGGTGAACAGCTCCGGGTCCCCGCATATGGAGGCGCCCTTCAAAGAGTCGCCGGCAACGCTCAAGGTATATTCGTCGACGAAAGGCGAGTTCAACTTTCTCCAATTGAGGGGCCAAATAAAGAACCTCGAGAGGAGCGGCTACGATGCCCGCCGCCTGAAGCTGGACTACCAGAAGAAATTCGCGCTTCCTCTTGCCAATCTTATCGTCGTTTTGCTGGGTCTCCCCTTTGCCCTCGAATGCCGGAGGGGCGGACTGATAATCGGCTTCGCGCTCAGCCTGGCGGCCGCCCTTTCTTATTATGGAACGTTCCAGATCGCTCTGGCTCTCGGTAGGGGAGGCCTGTTTCCGGCTCTCGTTGCCGCATGGATGGCCAACCTGCTGTTTCTTGGCGTCGGCACGGGGCTCACGATCAGGGCGCGGACCTAGGTCGGGGCGTCCGCGCGGATTGCGGCTGCGCGGCTGCTACATCCTCTGCATCGAATCCATGAACTGCTTGTTGCTCTTGGTTTTCATCATTTTCTCGTGGAGCAGTTCCAGCGCTTCGACGACACCAAGCGGGTTGAGCACTTTCCTGAGGATCCATACCTTGTTCAACTCGTCGGGAGTCAGCAGCAGTTCCTCTTTTCGGGTTCCCGACTTGTTTATGTCGATCGACGGGAAGATGCGCTTGTCGACGAGACGCCTGTCGAGGTGGAGCTCCATGTTGCCGGTTCCCTTGAACTCTTCGAATATGACGTCGTCCATGCGGCTGCCGGTGTCGACGAGCGCGGTGGCCAGTATCGTCAGGCTGCCGCCTTCCTCGATGTTGCGCGCGGCGCCGAAGAAGCGCTTGGGCCTCTGGAGCGCGTTCGAATCGATTCCGCCCGAAAGCACTTTTCCGCTGGGCGGGCTGGTTGTGTTGTAAGCGCGCGCCAGGCGCGTGATGCTGTCGAGCAGTATGACGACGTCCTTCTGGTGCTCGACGAGCCGCTTGGCTTTTTCGATGACCATCTCGGCGACCTGGATGTGTCGCTCGGCCGGTTCGTCGAAGGTCGAGCTGATGACCTCGCCCCTGACCGAACGCTCCATGTCCGTCACCTCTTCGGGGCGCTCGTCGATGAGCAGCACGATGAGCACTATCTCGGGACGGTTCTCCGCGATACTGTTGGCGATCTTCTGCAGAAGAATCGTCTTTCCCGTCCTGGGCGCCGCGACGATGAGTCCGCGCTGACCGGCTCCGATGGGCGTGAGCAGGTTCATGATCCGCATCGAGACTTCTTCGGACTTGGTCTCGAGTTCGATCCGCTCCTCCGGATACAGCGGAGTCAGGTTGTCGAACAGTATCTTGTCCTTCGCGACCTCGGGATCCTCGAAATTGACGGCCTCGACCCTGAGCAGCGCGAAGTAGCGCTCTCCCTCCTTCGGAGGCCGGATCTGTCCCGAGATGGTATCGCCCGTGCGCAGGCCGAACCGCCTGATCTGCGAGGGCGAGATATAAATGTCATCCGGCCCGGGCAGGTAGTTGTAGTTCGGCGAGCGCAAAAAGCCGAATCCGTCCGGGAGTATCTCGAGCACTCCCTCGCCGTAGATCAAGCCCTCCGACTCGATCCTGGCCTGAAGAATCCGGAACGTGAGTTCCTGCTTCTTGAGGCCGCTATAGCCGTTGATGTTCAGCTCTTTGGCCATCTTCGTGAGCTCGGCTATGGTTAGTTCTTTCATGTCTGCAAGGCTCATCGGGGTATCATCCTCCTTTTTATGCTCTTGCTGCGGTTTCTTGCTTTCTTTTAAACGCATGTTGATGTGGCGCGCGTTTTCGGTTTCGTCCAAATCGATTTCCTCCTCTTCCATCTCACCGAAACAATTCTCAGTCGTGCGCTTCCAGCCAATTGCCGCCGGTCCTCACGTCGGCGACGATCGGCACGTTCAGCGGATACGCAGTCTCCATTATCTCCTTGACCAGCGCCTTCATTCGCTCGACCTCATCGAGAGGCGCCTCGAACACGAGCTCGTCATGCACCTGAAGGATCATGACCGAGCGCATGCCGAGCCCGGCGATCTTTTCGTCTATTTGAATCATTGCCATCTTTATCAGGTCCGCCGCCGAGCCCTGGATCGGGGTGTTTATCGCCGTGCGCTCGGCAAAGCGCCTGACCCCGAAATTTGGGCTGTTGATGTCGGGGATATACCTGCGCCGGTTCATTATCGTGGTCACATAGCCGTCTCTGCGTGCGGTCTCGACGATCGAGTCGATGTACTCTCTCACGCCGGGGACGACCTCGAAATAATTCTCGATGAAATCCTCGGCGTCCTCGCGCTTGATCCCGATGTCCGCCGCCAGCTTCGATGCGGAGATGCCGTAGATAATGCCGTAGTTGGCCACCTTGGCCTTGCGCCTCATGTCGGGGGTCACCTTATCTACGGGCACGCCAAAGATTTTCGAGCTGGTGCGGTCGTGTATGTCGACGCCGTCCCTGAAAGCGCCGCACAACCCCTCGTCCCCGCTCAAATGCGCCAGAACCCTCAACTCAATCTGCGAGTAGTCGGCCGACAAAAGCGCTTTTTCCTCGTCCGAAGGGACGAAGGCGCGACGTATCTCGCGCCCGATCTCCGAGCGGATCGGGATGTTCTGCAGGTTCGGCTCGCTGCTGCTGAGGCGTCCCGTGGCGGTGACGGCCTGGTTGAACGAGGTGTGAACTCTTCCCGTGACCGGATTGATCAGCTCCGGCAGAGTGTCGACGTAAGTGGATTTCAGCTTGCTCAGAGCGCGATATTCGAGCATCTTGCCCGGCAGCTCGTGCTCGACGGCAAGTTTTTCGAGCACGGCGACGTCTGTCGAATAGCCGGTCTTGGTCTTCTTCGCCGTCGGCAGTTTCATTTCCTCGAACAGGATTTTGCCCAGTTGCTGCGTCGAGTTGATGTTGAACTCGCGCCCGGCCAGCCGGTGAATCTCCTCCTCGAGCCCGTCGAGCCGCGCGGCCAGTTTGTCCGAAAGCTCGCCGAAGGCCTCGGTGTCGAGGCACACTCCTTCGAGTTCCATTTTCGCCAGTATCTTGATGAGGGGAATCTCCACCCGCTCGAAAAGCTCGTAGAGCCGCTTTTCCTTCAGCATGGGCTCGAGCACGCCGTGCAGCCGCAGCGTGATGTCGGCGTCCTCGCACGCGTAGTCGGCCGCCTCCATTACGTTCACCCTGTCCATCGTTATGCGTTTGGCGCCCTTGCCTATCAGGCTCTCGATGGATATCTTGCGATAGTTCAGGAACTCGAGCGCGAGCTGATCGAGGCTGTGCCGCTGCATGGAAGGGTTCAACAGATACGAGGCGACCATCGTGTCGAAGTCGGCTCCCCTGAGGTCGATCCCGTTCCGCGCGAGGATGACCATTTCATACTTGATATTCTGACCCGTTTTCTTGACGGATTCGTCCTCGAGCAGAGGCTTGAGCGCTTCGAGCGCGGCCTCGGCGCCGAGTTGTCCGATCGATGATTCGGAGAAAAGCTCGCCGTTGTTTTTCTTTTCCTCATCCGTGACGAGCGCCTCCGGCGCGTGACCGACGGGTATGTAGCAGGCGGTCCCCGGCTCGGCGGAAATCGAGATGCCCACAAGCTCGGCGCGCATGGGATCGATGCCGGTGGTCTCGAAGTCGATGGCGAAGCGCCCCTTCTTTTTCAGGTTCTTCACCAGTTTATTCAGGGCGTCGCGATCGTTCAGGATGGTGTATTCCGCATCGGTCCTTTCCTCCGCCCCGACGAGTTCATTTACGAGTGAGCGGAACTCGAACCGCTTAAGCAGCTCGATCAGTTTCGCCTTGTCGCCGCTCCCGGTTTTGCAGCGCTCGAGGTCTATCTCGAGCGGGGCGTCGCGCCTGAGCGTTACCAGGTCCCGGCACAGGAAAGCGATATCTTTATTCTCGGCCAGGTTTTCGCGCCGCTTTTGCCCCTTGACCTCATCGACATGCTCGAAGACGTTTTCGAGCGTCCCGTATTCGGAGAGGAGCCCGGCCGCCGTCTTCGGCCCGATGCCGGGAATGCCGGGAATGTTGTCGGACGAGTCGCCCGCCATGGCCATGAGGTCGCGCATCTGCTCGGGGCCCACGCCAAAGCGGTTTTTTACGGCTTCGGCGTCGATCGGCGAATTCTCCTTGTGCGGGTTGAGCACCTTGACGCTGTCCGAGATCAACTGGAGCATATCCTTGTCGCCCGTGACTATGACCGCCTCCATCCCCTCGGACTCCGCTTTGGCTGCGAGCGTCGCAAGCACGTCGTCGGCCTCGTATTCGTTCAGCTCGAAGATCGGGATATCGAGCGCGTCGACGACCTCCTTTATCAGTGGAATCTGGTGCCGCATCTCCTCGGGCTGCTCGGAGCGATTGGCCTTGTATAGATCGTACATGTCGTGCCGGAAAGTCTTTCCCGGCGTGTCGAATGCGACCGCAATGTAGTCGGGCCGCTCGTCTTTTATCAGCTTGAGCAGCATCCGCGTGAAACCGTAGACGGCGTTGAGCGCGAGACCTTTGGAGTCGGTCAATTGCCGTATCGCGTGGAACGCGCGATAGGCGTATGAATGGCCGTCTATCAGATATATTTTCTTTTTCTCAGCCATTTGTCGTCGCAAGGCTCCGCCGCACTTTTCCCGAAGCCTCGGCGGCTCCCGCTCCACAACGCAATGTTTCGCAAACTATCTCGGCGGCCCTCGCCGACGCCCCGGGCGAGCCCAGTTTCTCTCGCACTTTCCTGAGTTCTTCTATCATCGTCTCGCGCTTTTCGCCGTCGCGACAGAGTTCGACCGTTGTATCGGCGATCGAGTCGGGGCGCATCTCGTACTGGAGCATTTCCGGGACGACATGCCTGCCCGCGATAATGTTGACCAGCGATACGTTGTCGACGCGCAGGAATCTGCGGCTCAAAAACCACAGCAGATGACTCGTCCTGTAGACCACTACGAGCGGAGTCAGAAAGCATCCGACCTCGAGCG
>CBDUSG010000220.1:0-5888 GCA_965369575.1 uncultured bacterium
GACAGCCGAAGGAATTTACAATTTTGAATTTCTGGAGAGTCAGCTCCTGCCGTATGACGGGCAGGAGATCCTCATAATGATCACGACGAAAAATCCGAACTACTGTGCGCCCTTCTGCGCCGGAGATTCACGACTGGAGACATACCCGCACGCCGGCGGCATGCCAAACGACATGGAGGCATATGAAAATTTCATCACAGCTTTTGCAGACTATTTCGGATCTAAGATTTCTTTCCTTCAGATCGATAACGAGATAAATGAATATGGTATCTACTGGCAGGATTCGGTGGAGAATTATAAGCACGTCTTAAACGCCGCCTATAGCGCCGTCAAGAATTATTCCTCCTCGACTCTGCCCATTGTCGTTGCGGGCTTTTCCTCGGGACATCTGGAGAAACTGATTCAAGATGATCCGGATGTGACTGCCACTACCGAGGACGTCCTGGCAGGCGGCAGTTTCGACTATATAGACCTTCACTTCTATCATCGCTATGAAGACATCGATGCGAAGGTAGATTGGTTGAAATCAAGAGGTTACGAAAGCCTTATTTCCACCGAGTGCAGCGGGCCCGACTCGCAGGTGGGGGACTATGTCTCCGACTGGCAAGCCGAGAAGGCGAGGCAGCTGATTAAGAGATTCTCGATCGGCATGCAAAACGGCCTCGAAAGGATTTGCTGGTTCAGCTTCACCAATCTTCTTGGAGAGGTTCCAAGGTTCAGGTACCTGGGGCTGGTCGACGAAAATTTCGATAGAAATCCGGCCTTTTATACATACAAAATGTTTGTGGAAAAGGTCGGACAGGCTGACTTCGTTGACAAAATCTCGGAAGGCAAGTACAGGTTTATTGTCGGAGGGAAAACCGTACTTATACTTTGGGACGATAATGGGAATGGGAGCTTCGATGCGCAGCCATATTTTTCAACGAAAAAGGTTAAGGTGACACAGATCATTACGGAGGAGGGAAAAACAGAGGCGGATGCCGTAATAGAAATCATTCCGCCCAAAAGGGTAAGAATCGATGGGAATCCGGTGTTTGTTGAGGAAGAAAATACGGACGTTCATGATGTCTCCACATCCTCGGTGAATGCTCCGGCTTCCGTCATCCGGGGCGATCTCGTCGCTATCGATGTCGACGTCGCCAACAACGGCAATTTTGGGGAAACATTTTTGGTGAGCCTGGATGACCTCACAGATGCAACGTCCATCGATTCTCGGAACATTACTCTGCCTGCGGGCGCGTCGGACACGTCAAGCTTCAGCTGGGACACGGCCGGGTCCAGCCTGGGAGACCATATCCTGGAGGCCGTGGCCGGTCCGGTATCCGGCGAGACAAATGTCGGTGATAATTCAATACAGACAACAGTAACTGTCCAGGAAACCGCCAATGATGTGGCCATCACTTTGTTGGACACGCCATCGGCGGCCGCCATCGGCACAATCGTTACCGTTCAGGTCACAGTGGCAAATGAGGGGACTTTCAACGAAACAACTACGGTATCACTCACAGACCTGACGACTGCCGCGATAATTGGTTCGCAATCGATTACGCTCTCATTCGGAGAATCACAGACCCTCAGCTTTGATTGGGACACGACGGATGAAACCGTCGGCGATCATATGCTGCAAGCTACGGCCACTCAGGTGCCTGGAGAAACCGATTTACAGGATAACTCCATGACCGCAACCGTCGCCCTGGCCGAATGGGAAGTCCTCCACGTTGCCACTATTGACATGACCCTGCAACAGAAAGGGCCCAATTGGGAGGCGCAAGCGCATGTCTCCATCATTGATGCCGGAGGAACGGCCGTCGAAGCGGCTACCGTAACGGGCGATTGGACATTGAATGGCGCATATCTCAGGACGGTTTCCCAAAATACAAAAGCCGGAGGAAGCGCGACATTGCGTTCGCCGAAGGTGAAGGCCAACATCGGCGATGTCTTCACCTATGCCGTGACCGATGTCGTCAAAGGCGCGTATGCGTACGATCCGGGCGGCAATAGCGAGACGAGTGATTCCATAGTTGTTCCTTAAACTATAACTGAGGTATAAGGGAGTCGATACGACCGCTGAGGCACGAATGCATGTCCTCGGCGGTCATTTTTTGCGGTGAAAGAGAAGTAAAAGTAAATTTGGGAGAAGGACAACCCGGATAAGATGCAAGGCCCGATAGCTGAAACTATCGGCGAGCCTATTCCGACAATCGGACCGAGTATTCGAAACCGTCCTTGAACGGTACGGTTATCGACTGGAAGCCGTTTCGCGCATCCCGCATATGGGTTACGTATGGGGCCAGCGACTTCCTGAACGTATAGATGTTATCCGCCAGCACGACGCTGCCCGGCCGAAGGCGCGGCGTCAGCATTTTGACGATCGGCAGATACAGGTCCTTCCATCCGTCCAGCAGGACCATATCAACGACTCCGCCGGGGTCGGCCAGAGATTGCTGCGCGTCACCCGGCCGGACGTCGGCGTATCGCTCCAGTCCTGCCTCCTCCAGATGCTGTCTTGCTTTGGCGAGCTTTGTTTCCTCGATTTCGGAGCCGATCACGAGTCCGCCGCCGTTGTCCTTGACAGCGGCCGCGAGATAAATGATGGAGATGCCGAAGGAGGTTCCGAACTCGACGATCCGGCTCGCGCCTATCGACCGCGCAACGAGATACGCGAAAACGCCTTGTTTGCGCGAGATCGGGATATATATATCTTTCATTCTGTCGGCCTGCTCCGCCACCGTGGGCTCGCGCCCCAGCAATTTATCCAACAGCATGGAAAGACCCATTCCGGGAAAGCGCACGATGTCGCCGCGGGCGTTCCGATGCAGCCGATCGAGGACGGCGCGCACCTCGGGAGAGTCAAGAGAGCACTCGGTGCTGTCATGTTTCTGCGCTTGTTCTTTCATGGCTTCCCTTTCGAGCGGCGAGGCTGATCCGGCTACAATTATAGTGGCGACCGGCTTCGAATTCAAGAAAGGTCCCAAAAGGCGCGGCGGTGCGTACCGCCCGAATCTTTATATCTAATTCCGGCGGGGCAGCGGAAGCGGGAATCATTATTTTCCGGCAATTCACGGGCGCCGCTTGATTTAAGGCGAGACGTCAACTAGAATATCGCCTCAAGAATGATCACCGGGAATGCCCGCAAGTTGGAGACACTCTCGACCTTCACCCTTATGACCATAAAAGCAAAAGTTCTCGACAAGATCGGCCTGGGCGAACTGAACGAAATCGATCCGCGCGCCACGGCCGGCATGGTGCTGCTGATCCTGATCACTGTCTTTCTCTACGCCGATACGAACATTCTTTTCCCGAATTATCCTCTGATAATGGCCGAGTTCGGTATCGACAAGTTTCAGATGGGTCTGGTTTCTTCGATTTTCATCATCATAGGGGCGGCGGCCACAATTGTCTGGGGCGTGGTTGCAGACAGGGCGAGCAGAAAGAAAATGCTCGTCGTCGGGGTGCTGGCAGGCGACATCTCATGCTTTCTGACCGCGTTTGCGCAATCATACGAGCAACTCCTCTTTATCAGGGCTTTCACGGGCATCGGCATAGGCGTAATCATCCCGATCAGCAACTCTCTGATAGGCGATTACTTCTCTCCCAAAAAGCGGGGAGCGGCGCTCGCGTGGTTCGGGTTGGCGATGGGCCTGGGGGGCTTGCTCGGAGTCTTTTTCGCGGGCAATCTCGGCGAGATATTGAATTGGAGCGACTCACAGCGCTGGCGCCTTCCTTTCATGTTCGCGGCCGCTCCCAATTTTGTTCTCGCGCCCCTGTTTTATTTTCTCGCTTACGAGCCCGAGCGCGGGCTGGGCGAGCCGGAACTCAGGGAAGTTCTGAAAAAAAAGACCGTCGCGGTTGCGCAAAGCACTCTGGAAAAGGTGAGGGACATCTTCTCGTCGAGAACGAACCTTATCTCCTTTGCGCAGGGGATCTTTGGATGCGTTCCATGGGGCGTGCTGCCCGCGTGGTGGATAACTTTTCTCACCGAAAACAAAGGATTCTCGATCAGCTCGGCTACACTCATGTACATGCTCCTCGGGCTCGGGCTGATGTGCGGCACCCTATACGGCGGTTATATCGGCGACTGGGCTTTCTCCCGAAACAAGATGGGCAAGATTTGGATCGCCGGCATCTTCATCCTTGCGGGCGTCCCGATGACTTTTTTCATACTGCTCGTGCCGATGTCGGGCGACAGCGGAATCGGCTCGCTGATGTTCATCGGCGCCGTCAGCGCAGTCATGGGGAGCGTCCTTTCCGTGGGAGGCGTCAACATCAGCTCCATGCTGATGGACGTGAACCCGCCCGAGAACAGGGGCACCTTTTTTTCCATTTTCAATCTGACGGATTCTCTGGGCAGAGGCGTCGGGCCCGTGCTGGGCGGATTCTTGGCGGTCAACTTCGGGCTGCTCTTCACGATGAATGTGGCGACCCTCTTCTGGATTCCGTGCGGGCTGCTCGTGCTGTCTCTCCTGAGATTTGCCCCCGGCGAGATGGAGCGCCTGCGCTCGGATATGCGTCAAAGGGCCGACACGCTGAGATAAAAGAGAGGTTGCAGCCGCCTGCCTGCTTAAGCGGGCGACGCAGCCCTCATGCGCAGCCGGCTGAGACGCGAGATGCGTTATTCGACGTAAAGTGTCTCGGCGCCTCTTCCTTGCTGAATGAGAGGGACGAAGGTCTCCAGTTCTTTATCGATAACGGTATCGGTCAGGTCGATGGTTCTTCCGCGCTCGGCGGACATATACGCCGCCATGACCAGTCGCGTTATCTCAACGCCGTAGCTCCACGGAAGGAAAGCGTCCTTTCCCGCGAGAAACGCCTTTGCGGCGTCCTCGTTCTCATCGGCGTAGCCGTAAAGATCGGCCTCGTTGTACTGGACCGCGAGCAGCCCGCGCGAGGCGGTGGCCTTCTCGAGCGCGGTCTCGGCGTCGGCGACCGTCTCGGCCGCGTCGTCGCCCACGAACACCTGCAGCGTCGAATTCAGAGTGTTGATCTCGAACGCGTATCCCGGCCCCATGCCGTCCATGAAAAGCCTCAGCCCCTGTTTTTCGAACATCCATGAATTGGTGAACTGCGCCTTTACTATCTGGCCGGTCTCAGGATTCCTGAATGTAACCATGCCCGTGGCGAAATCTTCGGCGGGCGTTTTCGCATAGTCCACGCCATGGCGGTCCATCAGCTTCTCGCGCCACTCTTTCAATCCCCATTTGAGCAGGGCAGTCTCGGCAGACACCGATATCGGCTCCAGAAACGTCGGCGGCTTGCCCGCGGGAGTGAGCGCGTACCAGCCGACCGCGATGCTGTGGCAGCCCATATCGCAGAGGACGCCGCCGCCCTGCTTCGTCGGGTCCCAGAACCAGGGCTCGTGGGGGCCGCCATGCTCCTCGGCCGAACGCGCAAGCGCCAGCGGACCCATCGCCCGCTGCTGTGGCTCGAGCTGCGCCAATTGCACGCGGATGGGTTTCATGAAAATCTGGTTCTCGAGATACGCGGTTTTCAATCCCGCCTCGTCGGCAAGCTCGACCATGCGTCTCGCCTCTGTGAGGTTTCGAGCCAGAGGCTTCTCGCACATGACGCCTTTGAGCTTTGCGCCTCCTTTAACTGCCGCGACGATCTGTTCCATGATTTCGAGCCGCGCGAAATTGGGAGCGAAAATGGCAATCGCGTCAACGTGGTCCGCCAGCTCGGCGACGCTCGAATACACCACGCCCTCACCGAGCCCGTTTTCTCTTATGATGCCTGAAAGCTCTTTGGCGCCCTTCCCCCCGGTTATTCCGGCGACGTCCACGCGCCTTATCTGTGCGAGCGCCCTCGCGTGGAACTTTGCAACGAAACCCGACCCCACCATTCCCAGTTTCAGTGTCTGCACGCTGCCCCCTCCTGCCGGTTCTCACAGG
>CBDUSG010000221.1:0-5887 GCA_965369575.1 uncultured bacterium
GAAGGCCACGAGAGCGCCGATGGTCAAGGAATCGTTGTGGACGAGATAGCCGCCGTATCCAAAAACGACGAGCGTGTTGACGATGAAAAACGCCGTGGGCACGGAGCCCGAGAATGCGCCCAGAACCTGGTAGCGCAGGAGATGCCCGAGCATGTGCGATTGTTTCGATTCCAGTTTCCCGTGCTCGAGCGCCTCGGCTCCGAACGCGCGAATCAGCGCGGCGCCGCCGAGAGCCTCGAACAGAAAGTGCGCTATATCCGCGTTGTCCTCCGCGACGTCTCTGGCGAGCTCGCCCAGCTTGGGCCGGATGCGATAGACGACGATAAGACCGACCGGCAGAAAGCAAAAACTCATCAAGGCCATTTTCCAGTTCAGCCACAGCAGTATGGCCGCGGTGATGACGCAGGTCAGGGAATCGAAGAGGAACCCCTGAATCGTCACGGTCGCAAATTCCTGCACGTCGGCCATGTCGGTGGCGATCCTGGAAAATATGTCGCCGCTCTTTTTTCGTGAGAAAAAGCTGAGCGGAACCTTCTGCAGATGCGCGAACAGGTCTTCCCTCATCTTGAATAATATCCGCGCGGAATAAAGCGTGTAGATGTAGCCGTTGCCGACCCTGACGAGGAACCCGACAACGAGCAGGCAAATGAGCGCAATGAGAAGCGGAACCAGAAGAGGCCCCTGGCGGGCGATGAAAACGCTGTCGATCAGCACCTTGGCGAAATAGGGCTGAATCATGCCAAGCGCCGTGCTCAAGGCGCTGAGCAGTACTGAAACTATCAGCACGGTCCGGTGAGGACGCAGATATTTTCCCAGATATCGGATTCGGCTGTAAAGAGAATCATTCATTCGCTACATATCTCTGTAATAGCACATGTATCCCTTGTCGCAGTACTCGGGTGTGCTGCGCAGTGCGCGCGCGATGGCGGCTGTCTCCTCCGGGGTGCGCCCGTCTCTCACCTCGTCCCTGACGGCCTTGACCAATTGCATGCTCGCTATCTTTCTCTGACGCGACGCTTCCCTGCCGACTATCTTGACCGCCGCGACGCCCATGTCTCTGAAATGGGCAAACCGGCACAGGCTGCACGGGCCGTTCGGCAGGCCGTCGGCCTGAAAGGAAGAGCCGCAGTTGTTCTGATACCAGAGGTATTCCTTGAGGTCATGGATGCGCTCTTTCATCTCTTCGGACGAGGGACGATCCGCCGCGCCGCCGATGATCGAAAATTCCCAATCGGTGAGACAGAAGGGGCCGAGGGCGTGCGTCGTCTGGCAGAATCCCTCTTCGAAATAGCAGCCGTCGTTGACGGCGAAGACCTCGAATTCGATTTTGGAGCCTGCCGCGCCAACGAGCCGGCTTATCTCGGACAGGCGGAGCTGCCGGGGCAGGATGATCCTGTCAACGCCCAAAGAGCGGAAAAAGTCGGCCGACCGGGCATTCAAACAGCCGCCAAGGCTGCTCAGGTGAATCCTTGTCTCGAACTGCTCGCGCGCCAGCCGCATCATGAAATTGAGATCGCTCACGATGAAGCCGTCGACTCGCAGTTCGCTCACAAGCTTTTCGGTCAGCCTCAGCAGGTATCCAACGCTGCCCTCGGGATAAAAAGGAGCGTTCAGTGTCAGATATACGGGGACATTTTTGTCGCGGGCGAGTTCGACGACTCCCCGTATTTCCCTCAGCGATGCGAGGTTGGCTCCGCGCGGGTCGCGGCGATTCATCCACCAATTTCCGCCGAAATGCTCCTCCCATTCCGGCGTGGTCACGCCGCAGTAGAGTTCGTCGGCTCCGAAATGGAGCAGCATCTCCGCCTCTTTAACCGAGCTTACAGGAGCGACTATCTTCATAAAATCACATCGCAAATCCCTGATAAACCAGCCGACACTTTCCGCGCCGGGCCGCAGCGATGATGGAATTCAGCGTCGCCGTCGAATAAAGGTAATAGACGGTGTTGCCGCTCTGCGTCAGCGACAGGGATGCGTCCGCACTTTTGAGTTTCATGGTCATCGAGTTGCAGGGCCGCGAGCATTCGCTCAACGGCGCGAAGCGTTCCGTCGCGTTTTCATCGAACGTCGCGGTCCAACAGACCCTGCCGGTGGTTACATAGCCGAAGGGGAAATGTATCGAGATATGAAACTTCGAATCGTTTTCCGGCGGAGATTGCCGGTATGGGAACATGTCCCGCTCAAGACGCGCGACGCCCAGCTCGATCAGTTTTTCCCGAACGCCGGCGCTGTCAAAAGAGCTTGCATCGAGGAGCGCGTCGGCTTCCGCAGAAAGCGATGAGAGCGCGGCCGCGCCCGGCAGGCGGGGGTCTTTGAAGCCTTTATCCAGCAGCCTGCCCGCCGCGAGCGAAAACTCCGGATACCGCTCTTTTAGAAAAAGCAGTACGCCCCAGTCGTTGAAGACGACCTCGGCCGTGGGATGGCCCTCCCGCAGACATTCCAGCAAGGCCGAGCATGTATCGAATCCCGAATGCGCAAGCGGCGGAGTCAGGAAAGTCACGCCCATCTTGTTCGCGGATGCGAATTCGAGCAGCGCCTGCAACTCGGGTAAGGTGGGTAGGCGGTTCGAGCAGAATTCATCCCCGACATAAATCCGATTGTATGATCGAGCGAACGCTTTTTCCCAGCGGTCCATGCGCGGAGTTGTCCACTCGTAAAAGCTCACAAGGCTGCCGGAAAGATTCAGTGGACCATCCATTTGCTTGATGTTGCGGAGATGGATGGCAAGTTCCATTGGGGCGCTCAGGTTGCGTCGGCGGTAGGGGGCGACTCTTCCTGCAAAGCTTTTTCGAAGAATTTCTGCCCCTTGCGCATCTCGTGATTGTGGCAGTCCTTGCAGGGTTGGGACGCGATGTTCTTGATCAACTTGCCGTGGATGCGGGGTTGGTCGATCTGTTTGTGGTTCGGGGCGTCGTGGCACTGAAAGCATCGATGATTGGGCACGAGGCTCCAATATGCGGGCTCCCTGCCCTCTTCGAGGAATAGCGGCTCCTCGGGCGGTTTGAGAGGCTCATTCGGGTCGCGGCCGATATGCTCGACGATCTGTTCAACGGCCGATGCGTTCATCTCGAGCCAGCCCACGAAACCTTTATCGAAATGGCAGCCGGAGCAATTGCGATGATTCTTGGCCGTGCCGGAATCGATCCATTTCTGCACCGGCTCCTTCATTTCGTGACACCTGACGCAGATTATGTCCTGGAATCGCCTGATCGAGACTTCGTGGAAACCGATAAGCAGGGCAGGCAGCAGGATAGCGGCCGTCAATATCGCACGCTTCGGAGCGAAGCGGCGCACGGGCTGAGTTTTCGAATCGTCTCCTGGATTCTTGTGGTCCATGTCAATAGCTTCCTAATCCTTGTGTCCCGCCGATTTCCCTTCTCATCGTGATATCAGGTTTGAGACTTTGCCGTCGGCATCGAGGGGGATGATCCCCAGTAGTTGCAGAGTCTCGGCGTCATAAACGGATATGTCCGGTCCGCCGGGCCCGACGTAGATCTTCTTTCCGTCGGTAGTCACGGCGACGCAGTAGACGGTGCCTTTCTCAAGAGGAACATAGCCGAGCGTCTTGCCGGTCTTGATATCTATTTTAATGAGTTCGTCCATCACGCCGTACAGATACTTTTTATCCGGCGAAACGCGAACCGAGTACTCGAACCACATGTGCTCGCCTTTGAGGGTGTTTACCTTGCCGTTGTTGGTGTCGACGATCATGTATCCGATGCCCGGCCCGGCCTCGGACATTGTAATATAGGGGGCCGCGACAAGCCCGTGATCGCCGGGACTGGTGTTGGTGTTTGTGAAGGACATGTTTTTTGCCTCTTCGCCCTCTTCCGGGTGGAGACAGCCGACCAGTTTCTCGATCTTGCCGTTCTTCAGGTTCAGCTTGTGCACGTCGAGACCCATCAGGATGAGCGAGTCGGGGTCGTTCCTGAGCGGCAGAACGGCCAGGATGCCCCGCGGCACTTCATAGTTCTCGAGTACCTTTCTCTTCTTTATGTCATAGACGACAAGCTGGGGAGGCAGGACGTTGAGCCTCGGGACATTCTGCTTTTTCTTGACGATGTTCGCCGCCAGATACAGCTTGCCGCCGTCGTTCGAGACGGCGAACGCGCCGATGGAGACCTTGCTCAGGGGCGACGAGAAATTGAATGTGTCGACGAGTTCGTTGGTGGTCGTGTCGATAGCATAGATAGATTCCCATCCACAGGCATAGTATCGCTTGCCGTCCGGCGAATGGGCGGCGGTTACGATGTAGTCATCATATGCCGGAATTGTTTTTATCACCGTGTCGGTGCTGCAGTCGATCACGTGCACGGCATTGCTGACGGGAACGTATAGAAAATCGGCTGCGCCGGCCGGACCGCACAAGCAGATCACGCAGCAGATCGCAGCCGGCAAGAGCAGCATCCTCGCAATTCTGTGTGCCATCGTCGCCTCCCTCCGCTATCTCTTTATTACGAAGTTGAGATTCCGCCAATCCCTCGATATCGCCCGGCATTGGTTGTGAAAGCCGGGGAACTGGGTGATGCCGTCGGGCGTCTGCGCCGGCCACCAGCACGGGCCCGCGCAAGAAGTCCAATCGCGGGCGCTGGACATGCAGTTCCCTATCGGCATGTGCGGGCGCGGATTCGTCTCCCAGCCCGTGTCGAATATGGTCGTGCAGCCCACCGGCATGCCGGTCATGACATCTGTCATTCCGAAGACTTCTTTCTGCTCCAGCTTCTTCGCGCGCTTGTTTACGGCCTTCGGCCCCTTCTTTTCCATGCGATCCTCCTCGCCCTTAAAACATCCCGGCATGACCTCTCAAGGCAGATAATTTTTGCAGATACTCGGGGCGGCTCAAGGCGAGCCTCCCATAAATTTCCATGCCGATTTCGACCCAGCCCTTTATCCATTCGCAGTAGTGCGTATTCGGCCGCGTGAGGCCGCCGCCCCTGACGAAGGCCTCGTGGTAGCAGCCGCCGGCGCACGTGGTCCGAACCCAGCAGCCGCTGCAGAAATCCTTCCGATCGGCTTCGACCTGCAGCATGAATTCATCGATTTTCGCTTCATCGACACCCTCGAAAACGTCTCCCAGGCACGGCCTGTCCTCGCCGGTCAGCCGCTGGCAAAGATAAAGCCCGCCGGCGGGATTGACCGACAGCAGCCCGAGGCCCGCGCCGCAGGGATGGCTCTTTATCTCTCCCTCGTGAAGCACGACGAGCAGATCGATCAGGTTCGAGAACCCGAAGAAACCGTCATCGAGCGCGATTTCCAAAAAACTCCGCGACAGCGCCCCGAATTGGCCGAGCAACCGCTCCATGCCTTCAGCGTCCAGCCGATAGGCGGCGTCGTCAGAAGTCACGGGAGCAAAGCCCGCCTCGGCAAAGCCCATATCGAGCAGCCGATCCAGCGTCGGCGGCAGGTCTTCATGATCACGCGCGATTGTCGCCCGCGCGACCACCGGCCTTTTGTGCGGCGCACGGAGCAGACGGTCCACCCCGGGAGCTATCGCCTGAAAAGACGGCGAGCCGTCGTGAAAGCGCCGGTAGCGATCGTGAGCCCGGCCGAAGCCGTCGACGCTCACGGTGACGCCGATTTCATTCTCGCGGATAAAGTGGATAACGTTGTCCGTCAGCAGCGTGCCGTTCGTGGTGACGGCGAAGTCGATCTCTTTCCCGGTGCTTGCGGCTTTGTCGCGGGCGTATTCGACCGCAAAAGAAATCAGATCGAAATTGAGGAAGGGCTCGCCGCCGAAAAAGACCAGCGTCAGCCGCTTGTGGTCTCTGGAGCGCTCGAAAAGGAAGTCGATTGCCTTTTGAGCCACGTCCCGTGTCATCGCCGCCGTTCGTCCCGCTCGCCCGTTTTCTCGCTCCTGATAACAGTATCGGCAGCTCAGGTTACAGGC
>CBDUSG010000222.1:0-5857 GCA_965369575.1 uncultured bacterium
CACCCGATCATTTGCCGTCCCGGTCGGCAAATCTCTCCTTTGATCGTCTTATTCACCAATCCTCGAATCAGGCCGGCCTGTCCGCCCTGCTCCACCCGTGCCCCGCGACTCGCATATCCGGACCCAACAGGCTTTGACAATGCGGTCGAGGATAATATATGCTTCGCCAGTATCCGACGGATTTCGCAGAGCCGCGAACGCCGGCCCGCAGCAAGTAATATTCCCAGAATTCAGCATAGAATAAGAAGAGAATAGATATGGCGACAGGACGGCGCCACAGATCGATTCGGTTCGAACCCCCGCGGGGTACGACAGGCGTATGATGGAACGGTCAAGCAAACCCTCGCGGCGCGCCGAACACCTTAGAGCCCTCGGGCAAATGCTATTGGTCACACTGTTGTGGTCTTCCTCGTTCCCCATCCACAAGGCGCTCATGAACGAGGGCGTACCGCCGCTCTCGCTCGCCGGTTACCGCTATTTTTCGGCTTCCATAATCCTTTTACTGGCGCTCGGATGGCGGAACCGGAGCGCGCCCCGCCCCAATGCCGAAAGGCGGCCTTTCGGCGCGGTGAACTGGCTGATTACGCTTGCGATAGGGCTGTTCATGTATGCCGGTCAGGGCGTCCACATGACGGCGCTCTCACTTATTCCGGCCTCCGACTCAGGGCTCGTCATGATGTCCTCTATGCCGATAGCGGTGGCCGTGCTGGCATCGGTTGCGGAGAAAAATCCGCCGACCCGGGTTCAATTGGCCGGACTCGGGATAGTCCTGATCGGAATATATATCTATTTCCCGCATGACATCGGCGGGGCCAGGCTGACCGGAGTATTGCTCAATGTGCTGTCCGCGGTTATGGGGGCCGTCGCGGTCGTGCTCACGCATATCGCCGTGGGCAAGCTGAAGATGACCTCGTTTCGGCTGACGGCGATCTCGATGACCGCCGGGAGCGCCGTTCTTCTCATCGCCGCGCTCGCGCACGACCGCTTTTTCTTTCCCGACCTCGGACAGATGTTGTGGATCGGCCTGCTAGCGCTCGTCAACACGGCATTCGCGTTCGCCCTTTTTAACCATACATTAAAGACCCTCGGCGCGTTCGAGGTGACCGTGCTTCAGGACTCGATGATCGTCCAGATAGGCATCCTTTCCGCGATGTTCCTGGGCGAAGAGATCGCCCCGGCGATGGCGCTCGGGATGCTGGTAGTCATAGCCGGCATAGCTGTAGTACAATACTTCGCGCCCGAAAAGCGATACTCGACTGAATCGCTCCGGGCCTGAGGTCGATCCGACGGAGACGCCGCCGGGCCGAAAGCGAATGTCTTTCTTCATAGAGGTATAAGGAGGACCCTCATGGACTTGATTCTCACGAACGCAAACGTTGTCACGATGGATGCCAACGAGACTCGCGCCTCGGCCGTCGCGGTGAAATGGGACCGGATTCTTCATGTCGGCGACGCCTCCGAAATCGCCTCGCTCGCGGGCCCGGACACGAAGACCATCGACCTCGAAGGCAAGACCGTCCTGCCCGGCTTCATCGACACCCACAACCACCTGTCGTTTTACGGGTACCTCGTAAGCTCGACGGACTGTCGCGCCGCCTCCGGCGTCGGCAGCATCGAGGACATCATCGAAAGGCTCCGCGCCGAGGCAGGCAGAACGCCGCCCGGCGAGTGGATCAAGGGCTGGGGGTACGCCCACTATCACCTCAAAGAAAACCGCCCTTTAACGCGCGACGACCTCGACCGCGCCAGCGGTGAGCACCCGATCCTCGTCATACAGGTCTCGGGCCATGCCGGCGTGGCAAACTCGGCGGCGCTGGCCAATTTCGGGTACTCGAAGGAAACGCCCGACCCGCCGGGCGGCGCGATAAGACGCGACCCCGAAACCGGAGAGCCGAACGGCATTCTCGAGGAATCGGCCTTCATCGACCAGTTAAACCTGCTGTTTATGCAGGAATTCATTGGCTGGCCTCCCGAAAAGCGAATACAGACAATCGAGGCCGCCGCCGAGCGTTACAACCGGGCCGGCATCACATCGCTGCACGAGGCCTATGTCGTCCCGCAGAGCCTCCGGCTTTATCAGGAAATGGAGCGGCTCGGCCGGCTCAGCCTGCGCGTGTACACGATGAATATCGACTTCGCCGCGCAAACGCTGCTCGACGCCGGCATTGCCTGCGGATACGGCACGCCGATGGTCAAGGTCGGACCGATCAAGATGTTCATGGACGGCGGCATGAGCAACCGGACCGCCGCAGTTTCACAACCCTACGCCAACAGCGACGAAACCGGCATCTACCTGACCGTGCCCGACGAAATGAAGGCGAAAGTGGAGAAATTCCATGGCGCAGGCTATCAGATAGCCGTGCACGCGCAGGGCGACGCGGCAATCGGGGCGCTTCTCGACGCATTCGAGAACGTTCTCGGCGCCAAGAGCGACAACCCGCTGCGGCACCGGATCGAGCACTGCGGCAACATCACCGAAGAACAGATAGTGCGCGCCGCCGACATGAACATCCTCGTCTCGAGCCAGCCGTTGTTCTTCTCCAATCTGGGCGACGGCTTCCTTGAAGCGTTCGGCCCCGAGCGCGGGCATCGGCTGTATCCGTACCGCACCTTGATCAACCACGGAGTTCGAGTAGCGGGCGCGTCCGATTCGCCCGTAGCGCCCGCCGAGCCGCTCACCGGCATACGCGACGCCGTGCTGCGGAGGACTGCCTCCGGCGCCGAGATCGGACCCGAGGAAAAGCTCGGTATCGGCGAGGCGATCGCACTGTACACGTCCGAGGCAGGCTACTTCTCGTTCGACGAAGACGTCGTAGGCGCCATCGAGCCGGGGAAATATGCCGATTTCGTCGTCCTCGACCGCGATATCAGCCGGATTCCGCCCGAGCAGATCACGGACGCCAAGGTCGCCATGACCATTGTCGGAGGAAAAGTGGTGCATGAATCCGGCCAATAGACGGCTGCGGCCCGGGATCAGGACTACCGAAAATAGTGATGCTCGCACGAAGACTAACCGGCTGCTCGCCTATGGCCGGCGCCGGCCCCACAAGTCACATGTCGGCGCGAATCAATGCGGGTCCTCGACAGGATCGGACGGCCGGGCCGCATATCGAGAGGCGCCGCTGCCCGCAGTATTGACTGGGGGCCGCCTTCTTTGTATAATAACTCGTTCAGGACAGCGCGCATCAACCCTGCAAAGGCGCATCACAAGCTGTCTGGGGTGATTGCCTGGCGGGTTTTTTGATTTTTGCCCGGGATTCTTTTCGCGAGAATCGGGCGAAAAGGGAAGAATCGGGCATGGAGAACGGACTATGACGGCTGCCATTGAAACCATAAATCTGACGAAGACGTATCGCTCGCTTTTCGGCCTGCGGCAGGTAACCGCCGTTGAGGACCTCAGCCTCAGCGTGGAAGAGGGAGAGGTGTTCGGTTTTCTTGGGCCTAACGGAGCGGGCAAAACGACGACTATAAAGATAATGCTCGGCATCCTCTATCCCACTTCGGGCGAATGCAGGCTGTTCGGAGAACGCTTCATCTCCAACAGCACGTTCGCGCCCGAAAGGGCAGACAGTCGGCTTAAGGCCGATATCGGCTACCTTCCCGAGGGACCATACTTTCCCGAGTTTCTCACGGGGAGAGAAGTGCTCGCCTTCTACGGCAAGCTCTACGGGCTCCGAGGTCGGCCCCTTACCGAGAGCATCGACCGGTCGCTCGACCTGGTAGGAATGGCATACGCGGCCGACCGCCTCGTCGCACAATATTCGAAGGGGATGCGCCAGCGCATCGGACTGGCCCAGGCGCTTCTGACCGATCCGAAGCTGCTCATTTTCGATGAGCCGACCGTCGGCCTCGACCCCATCGCCCGGCGAGAGGTCAGGGACCTCATGATGAATCTGAGAAATCAGGGGAAAACCCTGCTGATCTGCTCGCACGAACTCAGCGAAATCGAGATGGTCTGTGACAGGGTCGCCATCATCAACCGTGGGAAAATGATCAAGTACGGCAAGCTGCTCGACCTGGTCTTGAAGGACCGCGCCGTCGAGATAGACATCGCTTCGCTCGCCGAGGCCCCGTGGAAAAAGCTTGAATCCATGAAGTGCAGCGTCGAAAAAGGCGAAGGCGGGCTGGTGACAATCCGCCTGCCGGCCGGCACGGCGATCTACGACGTCCTCGACGAGTTGAAAGGGGCTTCGGCCGAGATCGTGGAGATAAGGCCCCAGAAAGAAACGCTGGAAGACCTGTTCATACGGACGCTCAAGGAGGAAGTTTAGTGAATTCGATAGTAATCGGGCTAAACGCATACCGTGAATCGCTTCGGAGGAAGACCCTGATAGCGTTTCTCCTGTTCGCGATGCTCTTGATAGGAAGCTCGACGTTCCTCACCGTGCTCTCGCCGGGCGAAGAAATAAAAATGGTGAAAGACGTCTGTCTTAGCAGCATATCGTTCTTCGGAATGCTGATCGCCGTGTTCGCCGCCGGATCATTGATTCCGGCCGAGATGGAGAACCGGACAATATACACGATCCTGTCAAAGCCCATGAAGCGCTTCACATACCTGGCCGGCAAATACTTGGGCGCGCAATTGACGATCCTGCTGAACATAATCCTTATGTCGGTCCTGTTTCTGCTCATCCTCTTCTTACAGTCCCGCCGATACATCGATGAGTCCGGGCCGCCGTTTTCGACGGTTGCGCTCGTCACGTCGAAGGCCATGCTTCTGGTATACTTCGAGCTGCTCATGCTCTCGGCGCTTGCCTTTGCGGTCTCGACGCTGTCAACCTCGGCGACACTCCCCGTGATAGCCGGCATATTTATCTATATAGTCGGGCACTCGGTCGACTACCTCAAGAACCTCAGCGAGCACGCCGGGTCCGAGGCGATGTCTGCCGTGATCCGGAATTTCTACCTGATTCTCCCGAACTTCAGCAACTTCTATCTGAGGAACCAGTTGGTGCAGAACGATCCGTACGTTCCACAGGGAATATTGAAGCTGTTCATATATGCGCTTCTCTACTCCTCCTTCGGCCTCTTCATCGCGTATCTGCTGTTCCGAAAGAAAGACCTTTAGACGAACATGAAGAACTGGAAGGAAAAGCTCGTTTTCGGGGCGATTATTATTGCGTTCCTGATACCGGTCTCGATCCTGCAAACCGCGATCGACAACGACGAGATCAGCGTTGCGTTTCTCAGGTGGGTCGACAATCAAGAGGCATACGGGGCCACCGAGCTTCGCAAATTCATGATTTCCTCCGACGACAGGGCGCCGGAGGACATTGAGCTGTTCGAGCAAGTGGAAGAGCTGGGCCTGTCGTTGAGGCCGGATTTCCGCGAGCTTTCCGTCGCCGAGAAATGGCGTGTTATACGCAACCCCGATTTCAGGCGCCTGCGGCGGCGATTTCTCGACCTGGTTCTGGATTCGAAAATAACACTTGCGGGAACCGAGATCGAGTGGTCGGACCCGGACGTGAGCGCCAACGTGGGAGCGCTGGTGCTCGGCTTTCGCAAGCTCGTCGCTGACATGCTGTGGCTGAAGGTCGACGAATTCTGGCATCTCGGACTCGCCTCGCGGATGCTTCCGACAATGGAGACAGTCGTCATGCTCGACCCGCATTTTATAGAGGCCTACACGCTCGGCGCCTGGCATCTGGCCTACAACGTCACCGCGACCGTCTACTCGGCGGAGGAGAAAATAAAATATATAGATCAGGGCATAACCCTTTTGGAAAAAGGGATCAAAAACAACCCGCGCAACTCAAAGGTCTACTCCGAACTGGGCTTCGCAATATATTTCAACAAGCTGCGAGATTGGGAAAAATCGGCCTACTATATGGGAGAAGCTATAAAACACGATCACGAT
>CBDUSG010000223.1:0-5812 GCA_965369575.1 uncultured bacterium
GTCGATTTTTGTCGCCGCCGCCGAACGCCGACTGCCCGCTCGCCTTGTTCCCGATCACGCGGCCGCCATACCGATACCTCTCATTGAACGTCGGCGACCAGTCCAGCTTCACGGTCACCGAGCCCGACGTGCGATACGCATACGAGCCGTCGATTCGAATGCGATCCAGCAGATGCTCGAGCCCGTAGGCCGTCAAAAATTGGTTACCGCTCGGAATCGAGTCGAGGGTTCCATGAATCTCATACTCGGGCGTCCCGATGATCCCCGTCCACATCGTCGCCGGCCTCCCAGAAAAGACCCCCTGCACCTGCACGTAGTAGTTATCGAGGCTCCACGGCCGATACTGCGCGAACGACGAGCGCCCCTCACGCGTGAGTTTGCCGTAATCGTACCGAAGCCGCATCTGCGAGACGTCCGGCGCCGCCGCCTTGTAGCCGCCGACCGCATACAGGTATGGGATGGGATACCACGTGTTCCCCCAGGCGCTTTTCACGCGCACAATCGTCGGAACCTTCCCGATGATGTCGCCCGGGCCCACCGTCGCGCCAGATGTCAAATTAACCTCTGCCATGATAGGTTTCTCCTTACCGTTTACCGTGCTCGCCGGTGTGATCGTTCATGCCGCGTGTTTTGCGCCGTCGCCCATGTTCCTTTCGGGTCGTGATTCTTGGCATGCGGCCGCATCACCCACGATGTCGAATAGTCGCACACGCGGCGCCCTGAGACTCTGCGGGGCTTTTGCGCCCGTGCCAGCGCCTGCCGACACATCTTGCGTTTATAGGCCCACACCGGGAATATCCCGACGATCACCGCCTCGACCCACCGTGAGAGCCTTCGCCGGCGGGACTTCGATGTCTTTCTCGATGGACGGTTTCCCATGGCTTCTCCGTCACGATTTGGTCACGATTTAGCCACGGCCCTGTTTTTCGGCCTCTAATTGGCTTAAAGGGATTAATAATCCCCCATATCTACCCTGAAAATCGTGTCCAAAACGTGGCTGTCAGGACTAAATATATCGGCACAAATGGCCACAGAACTGAAAGTTTCATGATTCTATGGTCTCACAACCCCCTATGATGTAACCCCTTATAAGAGCAACAGGAAAGGGCCGCAGAGCGGCCCCCTCCCTGTTTCGGCCTCAAAATCCCCCGGTACTTAGTACCGTGTGGGTTCGATTCCCACCTCCGGCACCGTTGGTATGAAAGGACTTACGCAGTTCGCACTGCCGCAGCAATCGTCGATAGTGTACGTACTTTGTACGACTTTTCGCCGTGCGGACACCGCGCGTAGACGGCCCGCCGCGCTCCCCGGCGTCACCCTCACAAAGATCGCGCTCTGGATGGGCACGTCACACGCCGCCACTACGCCGCCCTCATGGCGTATGATGACGACATCGAACGAATCTAACCGGCGAGTCGCCGCTGACATGGGATGCTCCGCATCCCTTCTTTTCTTCGTGTCTTTGTGTCTTCGTGGTTCATCTTTTTCTTCTCTGCTTCTTTTCTTTGCGTTCTTTGCGCCTTTGCGGTTCTAAAAATCTGCACTCAAAACGAAAGAACAGCCCCCTGCCGAGCGACATACCCAAAAGGGCACGACGCGCATTCACCCGGCACGAGGCCAAAATGAACCATCGAAGATGTCTCAGCGATCAAGAGATCGCCTTTGAAATAGACGGCTACCTTGCAGTCTACTACTTCTCCAAAGGCAAATTTCTCGCACGAGTCATCAAGGGCGGCTCCCCCTACGCCGAACTGCCCGAACTTTTGCCCCACTAAAATCCCGCATCCCAATAATCGACGAGTGCAGCCTAGAAAACGAATTCTTGACTAGCTGAGAGCGATATTTGAACGATCAGATGGGCAAAAGTTTTACTTTCTTGGAGTCGAGAAAGTGAAGTTTTGAACAAATATTCTCAGCATTCTATGCCCTCCGCTTATGTTGCTTACCAAGGATTCGCCTATGGGAGATCGTCATTTGCTGCATGAGTTTGGATTTAGTTTCTTCCATTGTCAGTGCGCCATCGTAAGCGATTACTTCATCAACGATGCCATTGGCATACTCAGAAGATTGATATTCTGACTATTTCCCGATCACCATGTCAGAATCATCTTTTGTCAATACAAGAGAAGTGCTATCTGAGCCTGGTAGAGGTTCGTCATTCATGTAAGTCGTTCAGGATGCGCTGGAGGAGATAGGGCTCGATAAGGCTCCCAAGATACGCATGCCCCGGCTGCTTTCCGATAACGGCTCGGGTCTGGTCGGCAAGGATTTCCAGAGATACATCGATGAGGTAGGCATAGAGCACATCTTCGCAAGCCCGTATCATCCGCAGACCCACGGCAAGATCGAACGGCACCACAGGTCGCTGAAGGAACGCGTGATGCTCGTACTTTGCGGCTATCCGTGGGAGTTGGCAGGAGAGATCAGGGATTTTGTGGTTTACTACAATTCCGAGCGCTATCATGAGGTTCTTGGAAACGTGACGCCCGATGATGTATACTTCGGCAGAAGGGAGAAGATAGTAAAGGAAAGATCGTTGCTCAAGCAGCAGACCCTCGCCAGGCGGAGAATAATCAACTTGGCCAAAGAAGCCGATTCTATACCCCATACCCTAGTGCACACACCAAAGTGCGCCAAATGATCTGACGACGTACAACTTCACCAACTCCACCCGCACTTCCGCAGTTTATCAGAAAGTGCAGATTCGTTATGATAACTTTGACCTGTCGCCGGGCAGCACAGGATGTGAATTTTGGTGAAAGTTTCACGACGCAAACGTGCTGAATACTGGCCTGCCCCAGCCAAATTAATCCGATTCTTTCGGCTGTGATTGCCGGTCTACTCTTTCCTGTAGCCGTTGCAGAGGCCCAATATCTTTCCCCTATACGAACAGCTTTTGGATATCATCACAGATTTTTGTCATGTAATGGTTAACTAATTCGGGGTTGGCCATAATCATATCCAGTTGTCTCGTATGAATGGCGAGATATCCGATTATCTTCAGGCTCCTTATCATGAAGTCCTTGTCATAGTTTTCAAGGCGAGCGATCAGGTTGTCTTCTTTGACATCCACCCGGAAGCGGTGGTTCTGCAGTATTTCTCTTACGAAGAAAACCCGTTTCTGCCTTCTTTCATGGTCCGCCGCGCCTCCCTTGAACTGGAAGCTGATGTAGTTTTCACCGGCGACGTCTCCAATCATGGCTTCAGCGTTGGCAAAATGAAATCCGAACCTCGAGTTAAGGCTGCAATAGTTCTTGGAGATCATGAAATAATTGCGCTCGGTATATACCGAGTTGCTCCCGAGGACCAAATCGGTATTCCGAGTCGCCCCGAACATGACCGATAACAGTCCCTTCCCGTCAACCGGCGGCGGGCCCTCCCACGGCGCCGCGGTGATGCCCTCCCACAGGGCCAGCATCGGGATCGATCGGATATTGTCAATGTCCACGTACTTGCCACCAACCTCCTCTTTGAAACCGTCGTCAAGATTCAGCACCCACCACCTCATCGGGGTTCCGGCCACGAGTTGTTTGCTGGAGCATTCCGGGACGCCGTGCTCGTTGCCGAAATCAAACATCTCGCTCACTGATTTCTCGTGGCAGAACCTTGTAATGTCGTGGAGCGTTTTACACTTTTCCGGCCTGAACGATAGGGCATCGGGATCCAGGAGGTTAAGATGAACGATATGCTCGGCGGCGCCTTTCAGGGCTTCGTATACGGAACTGCCTTCCATAAGGTTGCCGGCGTTTTCTTCTTTCTCGGAAAATTCAAAAACGCTTCCTTCATATATTCTCATGCCGTCGGCGTCCACCGTTATGACCTGGCCGGAACTCAACGCTTCGGCGGCCCCCTTAACGGAAAACAGCGAGGGCACATTCAATTCTCTCGCGACGGTGGCCAGATGCCCCGCCATGCCGCCGTGCTCGGTCACAACCGCGACGGCCCTATCCAGCGCCGTGGCCCAGCGGGGATGGGCCTGGTCGGCGACGAGAACGGCGCCCTCGGGAAACTCGACCAGGTCGATATCGTGGCGAACGAAAAACGCGGGGCCCGTCGCCGCGCCCGGCGAGGCGGTGACTCCTCCTTCGAGAATGACAGTTCCGCGCTCCGGTTCCCGGCGGCCGGCCGACGACGTTTTCCTGGAGAAACCGATCTGCTTCAGAGGACTGCATTGAAGTATGATGATCGAGTGTTCCCCGTCGATACACCATTCGATATCCTGCGGCTCCTGGTAATATTCTTCCAACCGGACGGCGATGCGAGCCAGTTCGAGAGCCTGTTCGTCGGTGATTGAGGCCGCCTTACCTTGTTCGTTCGAGACCTCTAACCTACAGACTCCTTCGTCCGGATCGCAGATGTATCCGAGCCGCTTCGGCGGGATTCTCTTCTGCGCAATCTGGAGGGTCTTTCCCCTTGAGATTATGAAATTATCGGGGTCGGCTTTGCCGTCGACTACGGATTTGGGGAGTCCCCACATTGAGCTGATTACGACGGAGTTGTCCCTGATGTTTATGGGGTTCCTGGAATATAACACGCCGCCGGAGACGGCGTCTATCATGCTCATGTAGCCGACGCAAATGTCTATGTCTTCGTCCGGGACCCCCAGCTTGAGGCGATATGTGACGGCCGGCAGATTATACTTGCTGGCCACGACCTGTTTGTACGCGTCCAGGAGATTGTCCCTTTTCACATTCAGTACGGACCGATACGCCCCGGCAAAAGTCGATCCCAGGAGGTCTTCCCCGAGCGCGCTGGAGCGGACGGCCACTCGCCGGTTTTCTCCTTCTGTCCGCGCAAGGGATTCGTAATGTTCCAGGATGGCTTCTTCCAGATCGCGGGGGACGTCGGCGCTTACTATGAGGTGCTGCAAGGCGGCGTTCAGCGCGTATAGCTCATCTCGCTCGTCCAGATTCGTTGAGCGGGTTGCGGCGTCTATTCTCTCTTGCAGCCCGTTATGCGCCATGAATCTCCGATGCGCAGCCACTGTCATGACGAATCCATCCGGGACTTTCAGACCGGTTCTGTTCCTGATTTCGCCGAGATTGGCCATTTTGGCGCCGACCTGACCCGAGAGTTCCCTGTCGATTCTGTCGATGGGGAGCGCAAGGGGGCCTTTGCCATAGCGATTCGGGGATTTAATGTGAAGATCGATCTCGCTTTGAATTTCAGCAAATCGGTCGTGGAGGGCGTCATATTTTCCCGGAGCGAGGCTTGTCATGTCGTCGACGATTTCGGCGACGCTGTCGCAGGTCCTCATGCCTCTGTCGCGGACAAATGTCATGCCGAAAGGTCGGCGGCCCTTGAGGTGTTCTTCGATATCGGCGACGAGCTCGAGGAATTTATTGTTGGCGTGCAAAAGCGATTTGAATCGACGGTATCGCTCCTTGAAAGCCGCGCGGATTTCTCTCGTGTTTTCGAGCTTCCTTTTTTTTCCTGTCAGGAGTCTTCTTACAAGATCAAGCATAACGACGCCGTATCCGTCAAAGATAAAGAGAAGAGGCCGAAGGCAGTCGTTTTTTGTGTAATGCCATCGGCCCCCCCTAAGAAAACGAGAACGGCCAATGCTATTGGCCGAACATAAGGGCCCATCCCTCCATGACATACATTATAGCAAATCCGTACCACATCGTATATACCACATAGAAAACGAGTGAGAAGACGACTGTTCCGAGGCACTCGGTAATTCTCCGTGGCTCCACTTCATAGTAATTGTAGGCCGTCCCGATAGCTTTTTTCTTGACTGACGATACGGCCCTGGCCTCCTTGAACATTTTTTTCTTGTAAAGCTCCTTTTCGAATTCCTTGAGCGAAT
>CBDUSG010000224.1:0-5802 GCA_965369575.1 uncultured bacterium
GTCACCCTGACCGGGTTGACCTCGATCTCGGCAAAATTGTCGCGGCCCTGGTCCTGGTAGCCCGGCTGGACCGGCTCGTCGACCGGAATCATGCCGCTGTGGCGGAACTGCCCGGCCTCGCCGGCCGCCATCGGGGCCTGTAGCATTGTTGCGGAATCGTATGCCAACCCACTCATCAAGCGACGCGGGCGCGTCATTCCATTCAACACCTGGCTGCGCCAGTGCCGCCGCCACCGCCTCCCGAGCAGCCTCGCTGTCGGTCTTCGGCTCAAGAGCCGGCCGCATCGGATAGGGCTGGTCTTCCAATTTAATACAGAACGGTTCCGATCCAAGCACACCCGCATCAATAGCCCAAGCGGTCTCACGGTCATCGCGTTGACTTGACGGAAACCAGGCTCTGAAAATAATTCCCACGACAAGATTGCGTTCGATGTCAAGGATGGCCGAGCCACTCATGCCATGGTCGATTTCATCGGATTTCAGCTCGACCGGCTCGGCCTGATAGTTCTTATCGATCGCAGCATCGATGCGGCCCCGGATCTTTCCATCGGCATATCCGCTAACAAACTGACCTCGCGGACGATATCCGTAGCTTCGGAACGGGTTGTCCTGGGATTCCTCGGCAGTTCCCAGCCTCGCAATCTGCTCGGGCGCGAGAGGCGCCTGCCCGCCCACCAGTTGAAGCAGAACCACGTCGTCGTCGTGTTCCTCGAAGCAGGCCGCGACTCTTGCGCGCCTAGCCTTGGTCTCGCCGCCTCGCGCCTGTGGAAAGTAGACGCCCACCTCCGCGCCGTCGACAACCTTTGGGTCCACGCCCGCCTCCTTCACCACATGGGCGCAGGTCACAATCTTCCCGTCGGTCGAGACTGCGATGCCCGTCCCCACTATCACATCCTTCTCGGCGAGATGAATCTGCACTGTAAAATCGTACAGCTTCTGAATGCGGATGTTGGGATCTCTCTGGGTCAATCCGGACTCTCCTACTGTCCCCACACCAGCTTGATATTTACGCTCGCCTCCATGCCTGCTTTCGAGAGGATCGCGCCGGCCTCGGCGTCGAATTTGAGGCCGAACTCGACCTCGACGGTGGAAGGCTTCTGCGGAAGCGAGTGGACCGCGGCGTTTACGCGCCGGGCCATATGATGGATGGTGTTCATGGCGCCGTCGAGCGCCTCTGCGGATTTCTCCGTAAGTTTCTCGATGCCGTCGCCGATGAGGGCGACCTGCTGCACGCCCGGGCGCGGCGCGAATTCCACCAGGATTGGCGCGTTCTGGTCAATGGTGAAGGCGGGCATGTGCCATTCCTCCTTTTAGCCGGGTAACCGATTCGCCGAAGAAACGGAAGTTCAACATCATACAAAATTTTATCCGATATGGTATGTGAAATCAAGTGGGCGCAGGCGCGCGCGGGTGGGATTGCCGGGGACAGTCCCGAATCTACGACGGCGAGTCGCCGCTGACATTTTCGCCACGCTCGCGCCCGTAATTCTTGGGACGGTCCCCTTGCTGCGGCCGTTTCCGCAACTCTCGGGGCACTCCTCTTACCGCGCCCGAATCCACAACGCCGCCAGACACATTTTCCGTAGGGGCGCATGGCATGCGCCCTGTTGGCTTGCCGCTCGCATGGATTCCCGCCTTTGCGGGAATGACATTGGGGGGAAGCGGGAATGACATTGGGGGGGCACGCCTTTTCGGATAAAGGGAGTGAAGTACTTCGTGCTCCCGGCAGCAAATGCTACGTCTGCAGAAATTCGGCGGGCCGGAATGATAACTATTTTCGTGCTCCCGGTAGTAAATGCTACGTCTGCAGAAATTCGGCGGGCAGGATATGCTCGATCAGCGATTTGCCGTCGCGGACGACGGGGACTATGATGGGCGCGCGTTTCACAATTTTTAGGCAGACGCAGAGCGCGCCGAGGGGATGCTCGAAGCAGAATTCGCAGAGTTCTTGCCAGGCCTCGCCCGAGGCTGTCTCGCGGCCGAGCAGAGCCGGGCCGATCGAGGAGTAGTCGCCGGCCTCGCCGTCGTCCAGCTTCGACAATTCCGCCACGGCCTTCCTGAGATTATTGACGAGCGCCGAGAAATCGAGGTCCCTGCAGACGGCGAGCGTCGCCACGACTTCGCCTTTGTGTTCGGGGCGGGCATTGGTTATCAGCCTCTCGGCGAGCGGCTCGATGGGAAGCAGGAAATGTATGCACGCATCGAGGAGCGTTTCGCCGGACAGCGTCGTCGCGCATTTGCCGGGCTCGGCCGGGCAGCGCACGTGCAGCTGAGGGCCGAGATACTGGTAATGCGGTCCGATCGACTGGTCGATGCTCGCGGCGGCGAAGAACGACATCGCCGCGTGTCTCGGCCTGTTCTCGCGCAGAAACTGCTCGCCCGTCTGCGCGCACAGGGCCACGATCTCCTTCTTTATGCCCAGCAGCCGATAGGCGTCCTCGGCATAGGCGAACTTGCCGAGCGTCATGGCCCGCTTTGCCGTCGCCTCGAGCAGGCCCGCCGGAACCGTGTCGTCCTCGAGCGTGTGTTTTTCGACCAGCTTGCAGGCGGCCTGGAAGTCGGCCGATCCGGCGTCGTCTTCGGCGGTCAGCAATCGGCTCAGGTGATCGTGCAGACGGGTCTCTGCGGCCGAACCGCCGTCGGAGGTCGAAAATTCTGCGAGACGCGCGAACAGGTCGTTAAACATGAATGTGTTGCCGGTCGCAACGGCGTTTGCGATGATGCGCTTCTTCATCTCGACGATGCCCCGGCCGCCGGCGGCTTGTATGTCTTTCGTGCCTGTCATATTCGATTTATGAAAGATGAAACCTTTCGAGCAGTTCGCCGACGATCCCGGCGATTTCCTCGCCGCGCTCTTTTCTCTTATCCTGCACGCTCGCAAAGCCGCTCCAGTCGATTCGGAATGCCGTCGAGCGACCTTTCGGCTGCGACGCTCTTTCCGATTCGGCGCGCTCGGAGCTGAGCCATTCCATCAGGGTCTCGGCGGTGATGCTCTCGAATCTGCTTTCCCTCGCGCGCGCGAATAGTCGCTCGTAATAAGAATCGATCAGGGCGCCGACGGCGGAGTCCATTGCGGCGGTCGCCTTCTGCAGCTTCACGTCGTCCTCGACGGACTGCTGCTCCTGCAGCTTGCCTTTCCGCCTGGTCTCTATCTTCTTCTTTCCAGATGCCGCCTTGAGCACGCTCTCGAGCCTGGCGTCGTGATCCCTGCGCGCCTCGTCGTCGCAGAGGACGCCCAACGCGGCATCGGCCGCCACAAGCGCCATTGCCGCCTCCCTCTTTTCGTCGTCCGCCCTGGCGTCGGGCTCGAGCGAGGACGTGATGAGCCGGTGCGCCTTTTCGATTTCGTCGGCTCGGGCTCCGGATTCGACTCCGAGAATCGTGTAGAAACTGTATTTTTCCCAGTCCGCCGCCATTGTTCCCTCTGCCTTCGGCAAAAACGGTCTCGAATGAAACCTATTTCTCTTGCGCCTCGCCGGTCATGGGTACGAAGATCACAGGCAGGTCTCTTCGCCGGGTGACGCCGCTTTCGTCTTTAGTGATAAGGATGAGTCTCTGGCTCCAATCGCCGACCGGGATCACGAGCCTGCCGCCGATACCGAGCTGGTCGACCAGCGGCTGTGGAACGTGGTCGGGCGCGGCGGTGACAATGATCGCGTCGAACGGAGCATGCTCGGGCCAGCCCCTATATCCGTCGCCCGCCTTGACGACGACGCCGTCGTAGCCCAGCCGCTTGAGCGTCTTTTCGGCGCTACGCGCCAGGGGCTCGAGTATCTCGATGGTGTAGACTTCGCCGACAATTTCGGCGAGCACCGCCGCCTGGTAGCCCGAGCCCGTGCCGATTTCGAGCACCTTCTCGTCGCCCCCGAGCTGGAGCATCTCGGTCATGTACGCGACGATGTACGGCTGTGAAATGGTCTGATCCATCCCGATCGGCAGCGGCCGGTTGTCGTAGGAGTCTCTCCTGTATTTCTTGGGGACGAACTCGTGGCGGGGCACGGCCTTCATGGCCGCGACGACCTTCTCGTCGCGGATGCCCTGCGAGACAAGTTCGTCAACCAGGCGCTGCCGCAGCAGCTTGGAGGAGGTGCCGCCGATCTCCTCCTCCGCAGCAATGGCGGCCGTGGAAAAGGCCCACGGCTGGAGCGAAATCGATGACAGAAAAAGCCCCAGCAACAATGTCGAAAAAAACCGGTCTCTAATCATGCGACTCACCTCTTTCCTTTTCTCCGCGACGATTATATCACAACGCGCATGGAGCGACAATCCCGCCGAGCCCCCGGGAAAGCACATTGACAGCGCGAAACCGTTCTGCTAAACTTGGCCCGAAGCATTCACACGCGTCGGAATTCGACGCCGAACCACCCCCGGCGTCTCAGGAATTCCGAATCATGCCAAGCCGACCCGACTCGAGGAGAAAACCGTGGATTTTGAGCTAAATGAAGATTTGCGGATCCTGCAGCAGACCTCACGCGAATTCGCGCTCAAGGAACTCGCGCCCGGCGCCATCGCGCGCGACGCCAAGTGTGAATACCCTATGGACCTCATGAAAAAGCTCGGCCCGCTCGGGTTCCTGGGCGTGATGGTGCCCGAGCAATACGGCGGAGCCGGAATGGGCGTGCTCGCCTATTGCATTGTGATGGAAGAGATCGGGCGATGGGACGCCTCGGTCGCCCTGAACATGGCGGCGCAAAACTCGCTTTGCCTCGGCCACCTCATGGTGGCGGCCGATGAGGAACAGAAACAGAAATATGTCGCCCCCCTTGCGCGGGGCGAGAAGCTGGGCGCCTGGGGGCTGACCGAGCCCGGCTCGGGCAGCGACGCGGCGGCAATGAGAACGACCGCCGTCCTCGAGGGCGACGAATGGGTAATCAACGGCTCGAAAATATTCATCACCCAGGGAAGCGTCGCGGACGTCTGCATCGTCATGGCCGTGACCGGCGAGGGAAAACGGAAAGACAACGTCTCCGCGTTCATAGTGGAGACCGACCGCGAGGGGTACTCGGCCCATAAGATAACGAACAAGCTCGGCATGCGCGCGAGCGACACGGCTTCGATAGCGCTCGAGGACGTGCGCGTGCCTCGCGATTGCCTGCTGGGACGCGAGGGCGAGGGATTCATCGACACCTTGAAAGTGCTCACCAACGGCCGCATCGGCATCGGGGCGCTGGCCGTGGGCATCGCTCGCGGCGCGCTCGAGGACGCCACACTGTACGCGAAAGAGCGGGAACAGTTCGGCCGGCCGATCGCCAAGTTCCAGGCCATCCAGTGGATGCTGGCGGACATGGCGACTCAGATCGACGCGGCGCGGCTGCTGGTGCACAGGGCCGCCCTGATGAAAGACGCCGGACAGGCCGTGATCAAAGAGGCCGCACAGGCCAAGCTTTTAGCCTCGGAGACGGCCACGCGTGCCGGACTGAACGCGATCCAGATACTGGGCGGCTACGGCTATACCTCGGAGTTCCACGCCGAGCGCTACATGCGCGACGCCAAGCTGCTGGAGATCGGGGAGGGCACCTCTCAGATCCAGCGCATAGTCATCGCCAAAAACCTGCTCCGCCAGTTCTGAGGCATCCGCCGCCGCCAGTCAGAGAATGTGCTCTTCCATATCCGCCATCTGAAGAATAGGCGTCATCCGCTGCTTTCCAATAAGCTGTGACTCTTTGAAGTGCCGTTGTGCCGCGTTCGGAACCAGCTCATGCTTGCGCAGATGATTCCGGCGGGAAAGTAACGGACGGGGCTCTGGGGAAATCCAGGTCTCTCGCGGCGGGAAGGCCTCCCGCGCTCTCGGCCGATGCGACC
>CBDUSG010000225.1:0-5785 GCA_965369575.1 uncultured bacterium
CGCTCACGACCAGCCTGCGTAGATTTTGCAGGCGCGCCGAATGGTCGAACAACCAGCGCAAACCTGTCAATCCGCCCCAGTCGTGCACAACGAGGTCGAACTCGCCTATTTCAAGCGTCGCGGCGAATCTCTCAACGAACTCCTCCATCTCCTCCCATGTGCCCGCGCGGCCTCCCAGTTCGGACTCACCATGACCGGGCAGGTCGGGCGCGAGGACCCGCATCGAGTCCTTCAGCTCTTCGCCGAGCCTCCTCCACATGAACGAGGAGGTCGGATTACCGTGCAGGCATAGAACCGTCGGGCCCTGACGCTCGCCCCATTCTCGATACGAGGCCCGCGCGCCGTCGATCGTGACGCTCTTCAGCTCCGACGCGTTCATTCGGGAATCCCCTTTCCGCTATAGGGTGTGCGAATGGATTTCGGGGCCCTTTGCCATCTTCTGCGCACCGGCTAATTCAGCGATATACGCCTGTCGGCAGACGCGTGCCCGTGCGCCTGCGCGTCTCCACTTGCTGCTAATGTCGTGTCAACCGTATGCTGTTGGTTTCAGCGAGCCGCCGCCGACATATCCAAGCCGCATAAGCGATCTCATGCAGGGGCACAGCGCCGTGCCCTGGACGACTTACAGGACTCTGAGACCGGACAAGATACGGTTGACACGACACTGGGAATCATACAGAATATTATCGGCGCCAAAAAGCGGATCGCGGAAGATGCTGAGAAGCGGCGGCCATTTAGAGGGCGGCCGATTCGGCAATGTATTCCTGGAGCGATTTCTCGCTCAGCTCGCCCGCGATAAGCTCGGCAAGCCCACTGCAGGTAGCCTTGGCGCCCGCGATCGTGGTTATATATGGGATTCTGTAGTCGACGGCGGCGCGTCGAATCGCAAGCTCATCATATGCGGACGCCTTGCCCAGCGGAGTGTTTATAATAAGCGCGATTTGGCCGTTTTTCACATGATCGACGATGTCGGGGCGGCCCTCGTTGACCTTATAGAGCATCTCGGCCTTCAGGCCGCGGCCGGAAAGGAACGCGGCGGTGCCGCTTGTGGCAGCTATCTCGAAGCCCAGCTTCTCGAGCCGCTGTGCTATAGGAAGGATCGCCTCTTTATCCCCGTCGTTCACGCTTATAAGTACTTTCCCCTCCGACGGCAGATTCGAGTTGGCAGCAAGCTGTGACTTTGCGAAGGCGAGTCCGAATGAGGGATCGATTCCCATGACTTCGCCGGTCGACTTCATTTCGGGTCCCAGCAGCGTGTCCACGCCCGAGAACTTGATGAACGGCAAGACTGCCTCCTTCACCGCATAGTGCCGGAGTTCTATCTCCGAAGGGATTCCGAGATCTTTCAGCGTTCGGCCGATCATGAGCTTGGCGGCCACCTTGGCCCACGGAACGCCGGTAGCTTTCGACACGAACGGCACCGTGCGCGATGCGCGCGGGTTGACCTCGAGCACGAAAATCTCGTTGCCTTTTATCGCGAACTGGATATTGATCAGGCCGACAACGTCGAGAGCCATCGCGAGAGCGCGCGTCTGTTCTTTCAGGGACGCAATCTGCCGCTTGTCGATGGTGTGCGGCGGCAAAACGCAGGCGCTGTCGCCCGAATGCACGCCGGCGCGCTCGATGTGCTCCATCACGCCCGCGACTATGACATCCTTGCCATCGCAAACGGCGTCGACGTCTATCTCGGTGGCGTCCTCGAGGAATTTGTCGACCAGGATAGGATGATCGGGCGAGGCCTCGCGCGCCGCCGCCATATAATCCCTGAGCTGTTCGTCGTCGTATGCGATTATCATGGCCCTGCCGCCGAGCACGTACGACGGGCGAACAAGAACCGGATAGCCGATCCGGGCGGCGATTTCGATCGCGTCCTCGGTCGAAAAAGCCGTATCGCTGGGCGCCTGCCTTAAACCCAGCCGCTCGAGTATCTGGCGGAACAGTTTTCTGTCCTCGGCCGCGTCGATGCTCTCGGGCTGCGTGCCGATGATCGGCACGCCCGCCTTCTGTAGCGGGACGGCCAGTTTGAGCGGGGTCTGTCCGCCGAATTGAACTATGACGCCGTCGGGCTTTTCCTTGTCCACAATGTTGAGCACGTCCTCGAGAGTGAGCGGCTCGAAGTAGAGCTTGTCGGACGTGTCGTAGTCGGTGCTCACGGTCTCGGGATTGCTGTTGACCATGATGGTCTCACAGCCTTCCTCCTTCAGCGCAAATGCCGCATGCACGCAGCAGTAGTCGAACTCGATGCCCTGTCCGATGCGGTTGGGCCCGCCGCCGAGGATCATGATCGTCTTTTTGTCCGACGGCCTGACTTCGTCCTCATCGGAATATGTCGAGTAGTAGTACGGTGTGTACGCCTCGAACTCCGCCGCGCAGGTGTCGACAAGCTTGAACGTGGCCTCGATCCCGAATCCCTTGCGGGCCGCCCTGATGGTCATCTCGTCGGAACTCCACATATGGGCGAGCTGGCGGTCGGAAAACCCGAACTGCTTTGCGCGCTTCATGAGAGACGTTGCCTTATCGAGGGAATTGTCAAAAAGCGTCTTCAGACTCGCGATGAAGGCAGGGTCATGCTTTGCGTCGCTTTCACCGTTTGCCGGCGGAATCAGAGTGCCCCTCACGATGCCGACGGTCACCCTGTCGATCCCGCTCAGCCGCTTCTCCATATCGAGGATATCCTTCATGTTATTGAGGAACCATGGATCGATGTGAGTCAGCGAGTGGATTTCCTCGATGCCCAGGCCCGCGAGCATCGCCTCACGCAGGTAAAAAATGCGCTCGCTTGTGGGCGTCCGCAACTTTTCCCTGATTCGCTCGATCGTTTCTCCGTCCGCTCCGGCGGCGGAAAACTGCATGGTCTTGCCGTCGCACCCGAGGCCGTATCTGTCGATTTCGAGCGAGCGCAGCCCCTTTTGCAGCGCCTCCTTGAACGTGCGCCCTATGCTCATCGCCTCGCCGACGCTCTTCATCTGTACCGTGAGGCGGGGATCGGACTGCGGGAATTTCTCGAACGCCCACCGGGGAATCTTCACGACGCAGTAGTCGATGGTGGGCTCGAATGAGGCGGGTGTCTGCTTCGTGATGTCATTGGGTATCTCATCGAGTGTGTAGCCGATCGCAAGCTTGGCCGCGATCTTGGCGATGGGAAAGCCCGTCGCCTTCGACGCGAGGGCCGAGCTGCGCGAGACGCGCGGGTTCATCTCGATGATGACCATTCTGCCGTTCGAAGGATCGAGGGCGAACTGGATGTTCGAACCGCCGGTGTCGACGCCGATCTCGCGGATGACCGCGATCGCGGCGTCGCGCATAATCTGATACTCTTTGTCCGAAAGCGTCTGAGCCGGGGCGACCGTTATGCTGTCGCCGGTGTGAATTCCCATCGCATCGAAGTTCTCGATCGAGCAGATTATGACGACGTTGTCCGCGCAGTCGCGCATGACCTCCAGCTCGTACTCCTTCCAACCGATGACCGATTCCTCGACGAGCACCTCCGTGACCGGGCTCGCGTCGAGACCCCATTTGACCATGCTCTCGAATTCTTCAAGGTTGTATGCTATGCTGCCGCCCGTGCCGCCGAGTGTGAAGGACGGCCGAATCACGGCGGGAAAACCGATCGACTCCATCCCGGCCATTCCCTCCTCGAGCGTGCGGCAGTGAAAGCTCCGGGGCAGTTCGAGGCCGATCTTGTCCATCGCCGCCTTGAACAGCGAGCGATCCTCGGCCTTTTCTATGGCGTGGAGTTTTGCCCCGATGAGTTCCACTCCGAAATCGTCCAGGACGCCCGATTTCGCAAGATCGACGGCGAGGTTGAGGCCGGTCTGCCCCCCCAGCGTGGGAAGCAGCGCGTCGGGCCTCTCACGTTCGATTACCTTTGCAAGCACCTCGGGCACGAGCGGCTCGATATAAGTGTGGTCGGCCATCTCGGGATCGGTCATGATGGTGGCGGGATTGCTGTTGACGAGCACTATCTCGTAGCCCTCTTCCCTGAGGGCCTTGCACGCCTGCGCGCCGGAATAATCGAATTCGCACGCCTGCCCGATTATGATCGGGCCGGAGCCGATTATGAGAATTTTCTTCAGGTCAGTCCGCTTCGGCATAAGGGAAAAGGGCGTTTGCGGCTTCGACGCTCGGGCCGAAACCTGTGGGGGGACTCAATCGCCAAAATAAAAACCGCAGTCGGGCACGATCGATTCGGCCCTCGTGCGCGGATATTTCCGGCACTGCGGCGGTCTGAGTGGGTAGGCGACGCATAGTTTCCCATCGTACAACGGGCATTCAAACGCGAGTCGGCAACACTGTCCACACTGCAGACAGGAACCTCCCCGGTTCTCCTCCACCGGCAGAAGAGATGTAAAAGTTCTCTGAACCTTCCGAGTAATCGCCTTGGTCGCGATCGCATTCATTGTAGAATAATTCCCCCGGTCATGCGTGAAAGTCGGACTAATATAGCATGAGCCCATGCGGTTCGTCAAGGCCGGTCAAGAGGCGTCGATTGGGCAGTCCCCGGCGTGCCTTTCGCAAGGGCATAGTGACGCCTGCGCATTGCGGAATGCAGGAACCATGTTGCAGCACATGGCCTGATTCTCGCCATTGCATCAGGCCGGATAGCATCGGCATCCCCTTTCGCTGAGCGAGGTTAGACTGACGCCGGGAAGTCTTCCGGGCGATGGCATGGACATTGCTCGACATCCGCCTTCATTGGAAGGTGTTCAGTGATGGCCCCCGTTGCGGGAAACTCTGGGCAGCGATTTTAGGCCGCAGTCGGGATCGCCATAGCTTTCCCGCTAGCGCAGGAAGGAAGCGAATATTGTATACTGGCGTTTTCTAGCGTATTCGAATTACCGGAGGAGGACTGTAGTGTCAATGGATCATCTCGTAGGAATCGGAATCGATATCGGATCGACAAGCGTGAATGCGATCGTGATGGCGCCGGACGGGAGCGTCATCGAAGAATACTATGTCCGCACCAAAGGGCGACCCATCGAGACCGCGCTGTCAGTTTTGAAGGATACGCTTTCGCACATAACATCAAACGGGGAATACACGCTTGCCGTTACGGGCTCGGCCGGGAAACTCATTGCGCAGTTGGCGGGCCTGCATTTCGTCAACGAAGTCGTCGCGCAGGCGTGCGCCACGATGCATTTTCATCCGGAAATCCGCTCGATCATTGAGATCGGCGGCGAAACCACGAAATTGATTACGGTGGGGAATGGAACTGACGGCGGACCCGCGGAGATAAACGATTTCGCGATGAATTCGCTGTGCGCCGCGGGCACGGGCTCTTTTCTCGACCAGCAGGCGAGGCGGCTGGACCTGACTATCGAGAAATTCGGAGAGCTGGCCCTTAAATCGAAGAAGCCGCCCCGGATCGCCGGTCGATGCAGCGTATTTGCGAAATCCGATATGATCCATCTACAGCAGATCGCCACTCCTGACTTCGACATAGTGGCGGGGCTGTGCTACGCGGTCGCGCGAAATTTCAAGAGCAGCATCGCGCGCGGAAAAAAGATAGCAAAGCCGGTCGCTTTTCAGGGCGGCGTCGCGGCCAATCCGGGGGTTCGCAGGGGTTTCGCCGAGGTGCTCGGCCTCTCGCCTGAAGAACTCGTCGTACCGAAGTATTGCGCTTCCATGGGCGCCATCGGCGCCCTCATGATTTCGAGAAGGGAGAACGGATCGCCGAGGGCCGACAACCCGGTTCGGCGGCTCGAGGACTATCTGAAGAATAAACCGAATATGGACGTGAGCCCGCTGGAGCCGATGACCTACCGCATCCGCCAGTATGTCCCGC
>CBDUSG010000226.1:0-5765 GCA_965369575.1 uncultured bacterium
GCAGGAAAACGACCGAGGCCGTCCCCCAGACGACTCCGAGCATCGTGAGAAAAGAGCGGAGGCGGTTGGAGGAAAGACTTTGGAGGGATTGAAAGATTATATTACGCAGAATCATACCTGGTTCGTCCCGTCGCCGCCGTGCGAAACGATCTGACCGTCCCGGACGGAGATCGTCCTCTCGGCCTGCTCAGCGATGTCTTCGTTGTGTGTGACGATGACGAGCGTGTTCCCCTTGCGATGAAGTTCCTTGCAAAGGGCGATGATTTCCTGCGCCGAGCTGCTGTCCAGATTGCCTGTCGGCTCGTCCGCCAAAATGAGCGAGGGCCTGTTCACAAGGGCGCGGGCCATCGCGACTCGCTGAACCTGGCCTCCGGAGAGCGCGTTGGGCCAGTGGTGCATGCGGTCCTCGAGGCCGACCGATGCCAGCGCTTCTTTTGCGCGCTTGAGCCGATCGCGAGCCGGGATGCCCGCGTAAATGAGCGGGAGCTCCACATTTTTCAGGGCCGTCAGGCGGGGAAGAAGGTTAAAGGCCTGGAAAACGAAGCCGATCCTCTTATTTCGCAAGTCGGCGAGAGTGTTTTCGTCGAGACTGTTGACGTCCTTTCCGTCGAAGTAGTATTCACCCGAGGTGGGTCTGGAAAGGCAACCCAGAATATCCATCAGAGTTGTCTTGCCGGAGCCGGATGGCCCGATAATAGAGACGAACTCACCTTCCCGAATATCGAGTGATACGCCTCGCAGCGCGTGCACTTCGACCTCGGAAGTGTCATATGTCTTGGTTACATCCTTGATCGAAATCAGGTACTCGCTCATATCGTCGGAAATTCTGTGCGGATTTCGCTTACTTGGACGAGACGATCACTTCGTCTCCTTCCTTCAGGCCGGAAAGCACTTCGCTGAAGTCCGCGCCGCCGATACCAAGGTCGATCTCGACCTCGCGCTTGCCGGTCTCCTCCTCGGGCGCCGGGACTTCCACGAAAGTCCTCTCCCCGTCGTATCGAATGGCGTTCTGCGGCGCCAGAAGCACGTTTTCATGTTTCTCGACGATGATCTCGGCATCAGCGGTCATGTTGGTCCGGAGGGGAACTTCGGTTTCCTCGATGCTGACCTCCACCTCGAAGTTCATGATTCTGTCTTTCGAGACGCCGAGAGGGGATATCCGTTTTACGACGCCATTGAATTTCCTGTCGGGATAGGATTCGACCGAGATGCGGGCCGGCATGCCATCCGACACCAGTCCGATGTCGGTTTCGTCGACGTCGCCGACCATGTGCAGCTCGCGCATGTCGCCCAGTGTCATGAGCAGGGTGCCCATGGTCGAGACAACGGATGCGACGGCCGATCCTACGTCCACGTTGCGACTCAGCACGATGCCGTCCATGGGAGAGACGATCGTGGCGTAACTCAGCTCGTCTTTGGCGCGCTCGAGGGCCGCCTTGATCGCGGAGAGTTCCGCCTCGGCCATGGTAACGGCCGCCAGCCTTGCTTTGTGGCTCTGCTCGGCCATCGTCAAAGCGGTCTCGGCGTCTTCCATCTGCTGTTGCGTCGCCAGCCCCTGATCGAACAGCCTCTGCATGCGGCCGTATTTCTTTCGAGCCGATTCGAGTTGGACCGTCGAGGCCTCGATCTGAGCCTGTTCGTACCTCGCGCTCACCTTTTTGAGGGCGGCGCTCGCTTCATTGACTCTCGATGCGAGGATATCTTTGTCCAGCTCGATTATCGTCTGTCCCCGCCGCACGCGGTCGCCTTCGTCAACAGTGATCGTCTGGATGATGCCGCCGACCTTCGACCTTATCTCGACCTTGGAAAAAGGCTCTATTCTTCCGGTCGCGATGACTCGGCGCTCGATGTCGCCGCGGGAAATACGGACGGTTTCGAACTCGACCTCGCCCGCCTTTGCTCGGCCGCATCCGAAACATGACGCTCCGAGGAGTACGAAAATAATCACGAGCGCAATTGGCGTCGAGAACGGGAATTTGCCGCGGCCTTCTCGAAGAATCAAGGCGGCGCCTATGGAAAACGCAGCATATGGCATTGTTCCTCGCTTTTGTTGATCGACCCGGGATCGATTGTTCCGGTGACGCATATAGTCGTCAAATAATCAGGCGCTGAACCCCAGGCGGGGCGCGAATCCCCTCCCGAGGACTTCTCTCCTGAAGTATACACAAAAGACTCCCGATTTCCAAGCAGATCAAGGGAGAGGACGGGCGCAGGTCAATCGCTTTCGAAAAGAGAAATTCGCCGGGTCCGAATTAGGACGGCTGATGCTTACCGCCGGCTGGATGGGCTGAGTAACGGCGCAGGCGATCGTCCGGAAGGTGCGGTGAGGAAACCGAATTTTTCAGTCACACGGAGCGATAATCAGCCGAGAGATTGCGCCGAGTCAGACCGCTCCACCGCAACCCCACCCGATTTCAATTGTCATCGCCCGGCTCTTGCTCAAATAAATCCAGGAACCATTGCTTCCAGGAGTCGGCCTTTGAGCGGGGCTCCTTCCCTGCGAGCAAATCGTCGATTTTTTTTGCAAACCGTTCCCGAAGATCAGGCGAATAACCGCGGTGAATATCCGCTATTTTCCCTCTTTGATCGATGAGCGTCATGGTGGGGTATCCCTTGACACCGCATTGCTCTGTTATCTCATCTTTTCTCTCATCCGCTTCCATGAGTAAGGTTGGATAGGCCAGCTTCATGGTTCCGGCCGCTTCCCTTGCGACTTCCTCGGTGTCGCGAACATTCATACCGAGGATGACAACGGGCTTATCTTTGTACTGCTCGGCCAGGGCGCTGAGCTGCGGCATGGAGCGAATGCACCACCCACAATTCCGATACCAGAAATCGAGCAGGACAACTTTGCCACGGTAGCTCTTCAGGGAGTGCGTATTTCCCTCGAGGTCCTTAAGTGTCCAGCGAGGGGCCGATGAAGCGATTATCTTTGAATAGATTTTGGCGTCGGCTTTCACATATTCTGCGGTCCTCTCGTGCCTTTCCAGTTTGTTATTTGCAACTTTTTCGAACATCTTATTCGTGGTCTGGTCGGCGAACTCCTGAAGCAAAGCAGCGCCTTTCTTAAGCAGCCGATCGCATTTGCGCGGGTTCCTGCCTGCTTCTTCAATCAATTCCTGATATCCGCCTTCTGCTTCGAGATATTTCCCGGCTTCCCGTATCAATTCCTGAAAAAGAGATTCTTCCATGATCTTGACCGACACCAATTTTATGGTTTTCTTCGATTCGCCATAGGAGCTATATGATTCCGCCTCAATTTGCGTCACTAAGCCTTTTACCGGATCAAAATGAACGACCAAGTTCTTCCTGGTACCGTAGAGACTGTCGAAAAGGCTCTTCTCGATTCCACTAAACTCCCAGATTGTGTCCGAGCCGTTCCAAGGAATCGTCGGCGAGAGCTCGAGAGAGTCGTTGAATTCGGCGGACAAGATGCCGGTCCACCCGCTTTTCGCCTCTTCCGGTGTCTGTGGCAACGGTATAAAAACATCCGAGGGCTTTGTATAGATGCTGTAAATAGAATCAGCCGAAAATCGGCCGTCGGGGAACAGCTTCAAGGTTCCTATGGGAAAATGCGTATCGATGCTTTCGACGGTCCGGCCCTCCTGCTCGGAATACGTCTTCCGAAGAAGAATCACGTTCCAGCTTCCGTCAGGATTCCCGCGCTCCACGTACAGGTCCAGAATTTTGTGATCGCTGTGGCGCCTCGATATCTCGCGAGATTCCTTGTCCTCACGCTTTTCGTCCTTGTCCTCACGCTTTTCGTCCTTATCCTCACGCTTTTCGTCCTTATCCTCACGTTTTTCGTCCGACCGTTCGTAATAGGCGGAATCCTCCTTTATCTCATACCGGATATGCTGTCCCGTCGCGAGGCGATACCTGGGCAGCGCTGCATCGGCATCGGCCGCGGCGCTTTTTCCAAGAACCATGGCGGCTATGATCAAAAAAGCCGCCGATTTCCTGCTTTTTACAGGAAACGACGGCTCCAGACGACTCCCCTTCGGAATCCTTCGAGGCATCTTATCTCCTTCAGGGTAGGTCTCTTAAGCAGGGAAAGCCGGGGACAACGATTATCCGGTGTGAATTCTTTATATCACACCCGCTGGGGAAAGTCAAGCAGGTCATCATGGAAGCCTGTGTGATACAATGACTTGCGGCGCTCCGCAGGACGGCCGTGTCAATGGATAAGAAGCTTCATAAGCTTCAATCCGGAAAGAAATATGTTTGTAATCCATCCCCGTTTTCCAGTATCATGGCAGGCATCGGCGATATGAGCGGCAGCCCGCCGCGATGGAGGCAATAAATCATGAAGCATATCGAAGAACCCGCGAGAACAATTCCGGTCATGGCCGAGACGGACGTGCTGGTCGTCGGGGGAGGCCCGGGCGGTCTCGCCGCGGCCCTGGCGGCGGCGCGAGAGGGTGTCGGCACGATGCTCGTCGAGCGGTTCGGCTCGTTCGGAGGAAACATCACTCAGGCCCATGTCGCGTCTATCGCGTGGTATCGCTATGAAAAAACGGTCGAGGCAGGCGGCATCGGTGTAGAGTTCGAGGCCATGGCCGAGGAACTGGGTGCCGCTCAGACGTCCAACCTGATTGAATATCTCGATGAAGACACGCTCAACTACGTCGCCCCCAAGATGGCGGAGCTGCCTAATCCGCCGCCGGCGGCGGCCTCGCTCGATCCCGACATGTTCAAGTTCGTCGCCGACAAGATGGTGCAGCAGGCCGGGATCGTTCCGTTATTGCATTGCCTGACCGTCGACGCGATCATGGATGGCGGCGCCATCAAGGGCGTCATCACCGAGAGCAAGTCCGGAAGGCAGGCCATACTCGCCAAGCGCGTCATCGATGCCACGGGCGACGCCGACATAGCCCACCGCGCCGGGGCTCCGTACCGGATAGCCCCGAAAAACGAATTGATGGAGGTGTCCATGAACCTGGGAGCCGTCGGCGTGGATATCACCAAATTTCTTGCGGACTCGGCGAGGAATCTCTCCTACATCAAAGATTGGGCCACTGTTACCTCGGGCAAGGAAGACAACGAACTCAGCTCCTATATGGTCGAGCCGTTCGAAAAGGCCAGGCAGGCCGGCGAGATTCCCGAGGACGTCAAAATTGAGAGCTATTGGACGACCGTAACGCCGTTCGGGGAGATCAAGAACTTAAACGCGGTCGATATCCCGGGAATCGACGCGACGAACGTGTGGGACCTGACCAAGGCCGAGATGGAAGGCCGCCAGCGGGCAATATGGGCGCTGAACGCGCTCAAGAAATACAAGCCCGGATTCGAAAACGCAAGGCTCAGAACATTCGGCTCTACGCTGGGCGTTCGCGAATCGAGAAAGATCATCGGCGCATACGAAATCACCGAGCACGATGTGCGCAATGAGGCCCGCTTCGACGACTCGATCGGCATCTTCCCCGAGTTTCTCGATGCCTATGGCGTCGTGATACTGCCGACCACGGGCAGATACTTCCACGTCCCGTACGGCATCATACTGCCGCAAAAGGTCGAGAACCTGCTCGTCGCCGGCCGCTGCGTCGCGGGCGACAAGATATCCCACGCCGCCACCCGCCAGATGATGTGCTGCGCTGTCACCGGCCAGGGCGCAGGCGTCGCCGCCGCCGTCTCGCTCAAAGACAAGGTCGCATGCCGCGACGTCGACATCTCGAAGGTGCAAAACGTTCTCAAAAAACAGGGCGTGAGGATCGAATAAGCGGCTACTCGCCGCAAGCGGAGGGCGCCCGGCGTGGGGCGCCGGC
>CBDUSG010000227.1:0-5764 GCA_965369575.1 uncultured bacterium
AACCACAGATTACACGGATTAAGGGCAAAGAGGGAAGAGGAAAAGAAAGGAAGAAATCTTTAGCCGCAGATTCACGCAGATGGACGCGGATGAAATGAAAACGAGAGAAGAATAATCTGTGTGATTCATGTTGGTCACGTCCGCGGCGACTCGCCGATCTGTGGATCAAGCCTGTCCGGTTTTTTCTTTGTGGAGTAACGTCCGTGGCGACTCGCGGCGACTCTCGCCGCTTGACCCGACGATGCGGCGTTCGCTATACTCTCCCCGATATGGAATTCATCAAAAATGAAAGAAGTATCTCGCGCTCGCAGGTGTGGCGGCCTTTCTCGTGCTTGTTCCTGTTGTATCGACGAGCGAAAACACGCGAACGGGCGCCGCGCTGAACGTCGTCTTTACGGGCGACGTCAACGGCTACATCGAGCCCTGCGGGTGAAGCGAACCGCAGCTGGGAGGTCTTCCCAGGCGCGATACGTTCGTGCGCTCGCTGCAGGAGCTCACGCCGACGCTTCTTCTCGATAACGGCGACGTGAACCGGGGTTACGCGCGCCGGTATGATGACGCAATAGAAGCATTTCAGACCACGCTCGAAATGGATCCGAGCTTCAGCCGGACCCACTTTGAACTCGGCAGAGCGTATCTGGGCAAGTCAATGTATGAAGAAGCCCTGGCAGAGTATCAAAAAGAAAAGGAAGTCACAAGGAGCTGGGATCCCGTGATTGACGCATATATCGGAATTGCTTATGCGAAGATGGGCAGGAAAGACGACGCACAAAGAATTCTGGATAATTTGATAGAACAATCAAAGAAAAGATATGTATCATCATGGGCGTTTGGTCGATTGTGTTTTTATCTTGGAAAAAACGATCAGGGCTTTGAATGGACGGAAAAGGTATATGAAGAGCGCGGCATTCTGTCGTGTCTTATCAAAATAGAGCCGGCGCTCGATAGCGTTCGCTCGGATCCGAGATATCTTGCCATGCTCAAGAAAATCGGCCTGGACGAATGATCGTCAATCGGGAACATGAATAATCGGGGGGATGGACCATGACTAAAGAAGAGCTTCACGACGCGGTCGACATCGAGATGATCGAGCCTGAATCGGTGCGCATCACCGAAAACTGGGAAGAGGCCGAGGCCGGGGCGAAGCCGGCTCCCCCAAGACTCTATACGGTCACATACAGCCTGCCTATCAGGGTCTCGAAGACATGGCAATACATGTTCCAGAGGCCCGATGAGATGTCCGGCGTCGCGCACCTGGTGAATTTCGAGTTCTCCGAGGATGCCCGGCATGTTCACACGACACTGGAAAGCGAGCCCTCGCCCGAATTGATACTCGTACTGAGAAAGTACGCTGATCGCGCGAACAAGCGTTGGGAAGAACACAGAAACACGATGGTTTAAAAGCCCTTCGCGAAGGGAAGGATTTTCAAAAGACTGAAAGATTCGATGTAAGCGGCCCGCCTCATGGGCGATTGGCCGCATGTCTTGCGATTCGAGTTTTCAACCCGGCGTGTTCCGTCAGGATGCGTCCCGCCTGTGCATCAAATGCCCTCCGATTTTTGGCTCCGAACAGGCTGAATGCGGAAAGTCTCCGGTCTTTGGAAGCCGGAGTTTTCGCAAGACATCACCGTGCGGCACAACTCGGGCAAGCTACGGGCAAGCTCCGGACAGCCTTGACGCGCAACGAGTTGGGATGCTATCATTGTTTCCACTGTCGGCTGGTCGGCAAGGGATTTGTGGGAAAACTCGATGCGTCTGCTGGATCGAATCGAAAGCGAGCACCTCATTTTCGGCCATCGCGGCGTGCCGGACGAGGCGCCCGAAAACACGCTCGCCGGATTCCAAAAAGCGGTCGAGATGGGGCTCGACGGCGTGGAACTCGACGCGCGCCTGTGCGCAACGGGCGAGCTCGTCGTGCTGCATGACGACGAAGTCGACAAAGTGACCGACGGCTCGGGCCGAGTGGATGCGCTCTCTTTCGAGGTTCTGAGACGGCTGGACGCGGGCGCGCGGTTTTCCGACGGATTCAAGGAGGAGAAGATTCCCACGCTCGAAGAGACCCTCGAGGTGCTGGGCGGGAAAATGATTGTAAACATCGAGCTGAAGACCCGCTCGATTCCGGGCGACGGATTGGAGGCCAAGGTCGTCGCCCTCGTCGAGAGAATGCAATTGCAGTCATCGGTCGTCCTTTCGTCTTTCAATCCTTTCTCGGTCCGGCGCGCGAGGGCGGCTAATCCCGATCTGAAGACGGCGCTGCTCTTCGCCGACGATCAGCCCATCCACCTGCGCCGCGCCTGGGGGCTTCACTTCGTCAAGGTGGACGGCGTGCATCCGAAGTATCCGTTGGTGAGCGAGAAGCTGATGAGGCGGGCGCGCGCCAGGGGCTGGTTCGTCAATACATGGACCGTCGACGACGCCTCGATCGCAAAAAAGATGTTCGAAGCCGGAGTGGCAATTGTTATAACCAATCATCCGCGGAGCATGCGAGAGCAGCTTGGCGCCTAGCGTCGGAAGGCATGTGATTTGGAAAAGAAAAAAGCGACAGTGAGCATCGTTCGAATCAAGGATGGCGTGCATGAGGCCGTCGGCAAGGCGATGGAACTCGCTCGGTGGCGTGAATTCATCACCCCGGGCGCCGACGTCTCGCTCAAGGTCAATCTCGGCTGGGACCTGTTCCTGCCCGGCGCAGTGACGGCCCCGTGGGTGCTCGAGGGCGTAATCCTGACGATCAGGGACTACGTCGGCGAGATATACGTCGTCGAGTCCGACCAGGTGGTCGTCGACGTCGAAAAGGCGCTCAGGCAGACGCGCATCGACAAGGTATGCGAGCGCTGCGGCGTCAAGTGGGTGAACATGAGCGACGGCGAGTTCAGCGTGATACCGATGCCCGAAGGGCTCGCTTTCGATGAAATACGCGTGCCCGAGATTCTGCTCAGGACCGAACTCATCACGATCCCGACCATGAAAACGCACAACAAGACGACGATAACGGGCGCGATCAAAAATCAATGGGGATGCCTGCCCAAACTTCGCCACACCTACCACCTGGTGCTCGACAATGCGCTGGCCGACATCAACAGCGTTGTCAGGCCGCGGTTTGCCGTCATGGACGCGACCGTCGGCCTCGAGGGCGACAGCCCGAAATCGGGCAGGCCAAGAGTGGTCGACCGCGTGCTCGCCGCCGGCGATTTTGTCGCGATGGATACGGTCGTGGCAAAGATTCTTGGATTCGACCCGGCCGAGGTGCGGCATATTCAGAACTGCCGGCGGATCGGGCTGGGCACGGGCGCTCTCGACGAGATCGAGGTCGTCGGAGACGACGATCTGAGCCTGAATCTGAATTTCAAGCCCGCGGGCCACAATCTCGTGTCGTGGGTCGAGCTTTTCCTGAGGAAGTCGTTCGTGAAGTGGCTGTTTTTCGACACCCCGATATTTGCGCTGTGCTGCTGGGGCGCGAGGCTGTGGTACTACGGCTGGTACTATCTGGTTCGCGGCAAGAAAATGCGGGACAAGATCGTAAGGGAAACGCGCTACGGCAAACAGTGGGAATAGCGAGGAGACGGCGAGCAGATGAATATAGCGATCATAGGAGGCGGCATCTCGGGGCTCAGCGCCGCCTATTTTCTCTCGAAAAAGGGGCATCGCGTGACCGTATTCGAGCGCGACGAACACGTCGGCGGGCTGGCGGCATCGTTCGACTTCGGCGGCCATTTCATAGAGAAATACTACCACTTCATCTGCGCAGGCGACAGCGACCTCATCGAACTGTGCGATGAGCTGGGTCTCGGCGAAAAACTCTGCTGGCGCGATTCGAGGATGAGCTTCTTTGTCAACGGCAAGCTTTATCCGTTCGGCACGCCGCTTAACCTGCTCTCTTTCAGCCCCGTGTCGCCGCTCGGCAGGATCAGGTTCGGGCTGAACGTCATGTACGCAAAATCGATCAAGTCCTGGCGCCGCCTCGAGAGCGAAACGGCCGAGGCGTGGCTCACGCGTCACATCGGCAAGCAGGCTTTCGATGTTATATGGAGGCCGCTGCTGAAAATCAAATTCGGCGAGTACGCCGAAGAGGTGGCTGCCTCGTGGATGTGGCACCGCATTCATCGAGTGGCGACATCGCGCAAGAGGTTTCTGCAGCGCGAGCAGCTCGGTTACCTTACCGGTGGAACGAAGATGTTGATGGACGCGCTGCAGGAGAGGATCGAGCGAGCGGGAGGCGATATCCGGACTTCTTCGGCCGTGACGTCCGTCGTCGTGAAAGACGGCAGGGCGACGGGAATAAGGTGCGGCAAAAAGAAAATCGAGTTCGACGCAGTCATCTCGACGGTGGCTCTGCCGCTCGTGCGCCGGCTGCTTCCGAACGAATGCGAAGATTACCGGAGTAAACTGTCGGAGATAGAGTACATCGGTGTCGTCTGCATGATACTAAAGCTTGCGCGGCCGCTCACACAGAGTTTCTGGGTGAATGTCAACGATTCGCGCATCGCGTTTAACGGTGTTATCGAATACACAAACCTCAACCCCAGGCCCGACATGGGCGGCCGGGAAATAGCGTACATCCCATTTTATCTCAAGACCACCAACGAAAGATACAAGCGCTCGGACGGTGATCTTTTCGAAGAATATTCGACGGCTCTCAATCTGGTCTCACCCAGCTTCGACCGCGCCGTGGTGCAGGATTGGCGCGTGTTTCGCGACCCGTTCGCACAGGCCATCTGCCCCGTGAACTTCTCCGAAAAAGTGCCGGAGCAGAAGACCCCCATCGACGGATTTTATCTGATAGATTCCACGCAGCTATATCCCTCCGACCGGACGATCAGCGGCATGATCGGCCTCGCAGATAAGCTTGCGGATGCTCTGGAGCGGCGATAAGGTCGGCTGACTGCCAGAAACTCGCCAGGAGCCGGCCCGCCAGGCGCCCTCGAAGAGAGTCCCGCCGTCAACGCGGAGAGCGCATCGACCGACGGGCAAAAAAAGCCGGAGCCCGCATTCGATTTGCGAGCCCCGGTATTTGAATCGATTAAATCAGCCTGTCGATTGTCGGTTCCGAAATGTTCCGACAGAGCCAGGCCTACTTGTTCGGATTCGGATGGGCGATTACGGCGTGTTTCGCCTCGAAATCGAAAGGCTTATATGCCGGGCTTTCCTCGTTGTGGCATTTCGTGCATGTTTCTTCTGTGGGAATTATGAGCCCGTTGGCCTTCGCCTGCTCGACATCCTTCATGATCTTTATGCTCTTGTAGTCTTTGCCCGCGCCGTGACAACTCTCGCAGCCGACGCCGTCTTCCACCTTATATTTTTTGCCCAGCAAGGATGCGTCCGCACCGTAGCCGGTTACATGGCACTTGAGACACTCGGGGGCCTCCTGCGCATTGGCGACTCCCCTCGCGGTCGCAAATTCTTTCGCCTTGTCCGAGGCCAGCGTCTCGTAGGCTCTTGCATGCGCGGACTCGGCCCAGGCGCCATACTGGTTGCCTTTGTCCTCTTTTTTGTGGCACATCTTGCAGGTGTCAACACCAACGTAAGCGTGCTCGGCGACGGCGGGTCCGCTCAAAACAGCCACAAGAGTAATGGCGGCAAAAACCGTCAGCAAAACTGAAAATCTCTTCATGCTCTTTTTCCTTTCGCTATAGCCTTTTGAAAATGCCCCAACCTTTATCTAGTGTCGCGTCAACCGTATATTGTCGGTTTCAGAGTCCCGCAAGTTGTCCGAGGCAAGGCGCAGCCACGCAGGAATATTGAGCATATTTCAAGTGGCTGCAACGCA
>CBDUSG010000228.1:0-5764 GCA_965369575.1 uncultured bacterium
GCAGGTCTTTCTTAACGCCTCCATACCTGTGGTCGCCGTCCAGGAACACCATGGTGGGCGAGATGGAAAACTCCTTGGAAAAATTTTCAAGTTCCCCGTAGAACAGGAGCGCATTCTTGTGCAAATTCTCTTCTTTGAGAGCCGCATAGGTCTTTTCGATAGCTTCAACGTCGAGGTCGATGCCGAAATACTGGGGAGGCTCCTTCCTGCGCTTGTTTGCCAGAGCGCCCCTGATCTGCACGACGGCCGACTTGCCGCGGTACGAGCCGATCTCGAGTATGATGTCGCCGCAGAAAAACGCCAGCTCGTACAGTTTGTAGGTGTCGGCAAACGTCTGAAAGCCCGGGATATCCTGTGTCTGCTCGTAGATATCCCGATGTTCCTCATTGACGAATCCGTTGTTGGATTTCCAACTCGGATTGGCGGAGCAATTATCGCGGCCGGGATATCTCTTATCCGGTTTTCTGATTGTCGGCGCTTTCGCTTCGTCGGATTTGAGCACCGATGACAGGAGGCTGAGCGCCCTTAATCTTTCGTTAAGCGCCAGAAAAGTACCCATGGCTAAGATTCATTCTCCTTACTGTGTGATCGTCGCGAACACCAATTTGCAAAACCGATTGGTTGCAAAACCGGCGCCGATGACAAGGAGCCTTCTTGAGCCTGCTCCCGTGGCCTGAATCCATTCTATCATCCGACGCCTATTTTCGGCTCCCTCAGCGTCCTGAACCAGTATCTGAATCGCCTCAGTTTCCTGAGGCTGTTCCGCCGCGCGGATTCTTTCATGGAATTGGAAATAGATTGAAAAACCTGTTCGGTATAATCGCGCGTGGGCTTCCTGAAGTTTTGGACGCATGTGGCGCACGCCGCAGGCATTTCATTGTCTATGATTTTCTGGCGGAACTCGACGAATCTTTCGCCGTTCCAGATATCGAGCAGGCTCTGCTCGTTGGCGTTACCGAGAAAATCGCAATCGTGATGAGCGCAGCAGGGCATGATATTGCCGTCGGCCTTCACATACATCATCCTGAATGGCTCAAGGCAAAAAGGCTTCTCGCCGGCGTCGTCAATATATCTCTGCAAATTATTGGTGAGTGACTCCTCCGGAGACGACCCGGACACATCTCCCCCGCCGGAACCGAGGTATTGCTCGAACCGTACGTCGATATCGTGCTCGGCCGCTATTTTTTCGCAAGCCGTGATGATTTCGGAATCTTCCTCCGGATCGTAAGTTTTCCTCTCCTTTTCCATTTCGGGCATGAAATCAAAGACGAGCAGGGTCGTCAGGTGTACGTCGTGGACACCCCACGAGGTAGCAAGCTCGAACAGTTGCGGCAATTCGTGAAAATTGGACTGCATCGCGATATAGTTGATGCCCAGCTCTGGCCCCTTTCGCCTCTGCAGTTTCTTCAGAGCGTCCACGTATCGAAGATTCGAGACGACGCGGTCGAAGCTCGCGCCACGGTGTATCTCTTCATAAGTCCGTTTCATGCCGCCGTCGAAAGACACGACGACGCGGTCGACTCCCTCGCCGACGAGGAAGCGGGCCATGTCTTTGTCCATCAGCGTGCCGTTTGTAAAAAAGTTGACGTACACCCTTTTCGACTTTACCTCACTCACGATCCCTTTGAAATCCTTGTGCAGCAGCGGCTCGCCGAACCCATGCGGCGTAAAAAGAAGAAGGTTCTCGAGCAGGGGATACGAGGATTCGCAAATCCCGGTCGGCATAAAATGAGTGCGGCCGGACCAGCCGACGCTGTGCGCAGCACACATCCTGCAGTCGATATTGCAGGTGTTGCAGATTTCCATCTGAAGCTCGAGTGGAGTGTTCGTGACAACCGCGCGCCGGGAGTCGCACGAGTCGATGAAATCATCTATATTCGCCTTCTTCTTCCGAAGCAGGTCTTTGTCCTCGGGGGGGGGCATTTCGCTCTCTCCTCTTCGATATGGATTCGCCTGAAAATTCCGGTGTTTAGGCCGTGGACGGAATCGGGAATCCGCCCTGTGCGAATTTCCGCGTCGCGCCGCTGGAAGCAACTTTCAAGCGGCCCGTCTTCTGCAAGGGGTGACAGAAGGTTAGAGCCTTTTGCGGCCCTTTTGGCGCGGGTCAAACGGCCATTTCGCGGGACCGGTTGACACGACACTAGTTTTTCCCTACACGGTCTTCCGTAAAGACGCTGTCCGGATCGTTTTCGAACAGTTCGATGAGGAACCGCTCCTGGGGCTTCTCCGAAACGGTTTTGGGAATCTCGTCGAGCACCTGCACGTAAGTGGGCACGAAGTTGGACTCGAGTTCTTTGCGGCACTTCTGATAAAGCGATGCAAGGTCGAGGCTCGACCTGTCGGCGGGCACGATGGCCGCCACGACGTCTTTCTCGCCGGGCGCCCCGCTGGCCGCGGGCACGCCGTATACCGTTACTTCGATGACGTGTGGATGCTCGGCGACAACCTTCTCGACGTAGTCCGGATGCACGAAGTCGCCGTTGTGCCTGATGCCGCCGCCCTTGCGGTAGTCGAAGAACATCCAGCCGTCATCGTCTGTATGTCCCATGTCGCCGCTGCGGAGCCAGCCGCCGCGCACTTTTTTTTCTGAGGCCTCTTTATCCTTGTAATATTCGACGTCGGCCTTTTCGCCGCCGGCCGGCCTGGAGATGATCTCGCCCACCACGTTCGGCGGACACTCGCCGTCGTCTTCATCGACAATTTTCATTTCGAGCATCGAGGGGACCGGCTTGCCGAACGAGCCCATCGGCCCCTCCCCTATCGGCTTGTATGCGAAGCCGCCCTCGACCGCGGCGTACCACTCCAGTATCTTGACGTTGAACCTCTCCTCGAGCGCCTCCCAGATCGCGCGAGGCATGCCCGCGCTGATTACGAACCGCACCGGGTTGTCGCCGTCGTCGGGTTTTGGGGGCTCGCTGTAGATTCCGGTCGCCATCCCGCCCAGCAGAGAGAAAGTGGTGCATCCGAATTTTCGGCAGATGTCCCACAAACGGCTCTTGGTGAACCGCTCGCTCAACACGGTCAGCCGCTCCAGCACCAGGCCGGGGATGGCCGTAACGGCCTGCGCGTTGCCGTGGGTGAGCGAAAGCCCCGTGTAGAGCACGTCGTCCTCCTGATACTGCCACACCATCTGTGCCAGCAGCGCGTACTGCGCTATTCGGCTGTTCGAGCACACGACGCCCTTGGGATCGCCCGTCGTGCCCGATGTGTATATGATCTCCATCGGGTGCGCCGGATCCTCGAGGTGATTGCCTACATTTTCGTCCGGCCCGTCGAGGATTTCGTTCAGGGTCGGGTATTTCGATCCCACTTCTTCCCACGGCATATAGGCGACACAGACCGCCTTGACCCGGGGGAGGTCCTGAATGACTTCCTCTATCTTCGGAATCACGTCGGCGGTTATCAAAAGCACCTTCGCCTCGGAATTCTCGAGATAGTACTTGAGTTTCGCGCCCTTGGTGCGGGGATCGATCGGAATCGAAATCGCACCGGTCAGCGTGCCGGCCGTCATCGAATAGATGAACTCGGGATGATTCCGCATCATGATGGCGAACTTGTCGCCCTTTTCTACGCCCTGCCTCTTCAGCATCGCGGCAACCTTGTTCGAGTTGCGCCACACGTCGCCGTAAGTGAGATGCACGTCGGGATTTTGGTTGCGCTCGAATATCAGACATTCTTTATCGGGCGACGCCTCGGCCTTCATCTGGATCACGTGGCCGAGTATCATTGTGTTAAGCTCGATTCCCATTTGGCAGATCCCCGTTTTAAGCCGTTTTTGAAAAGGTAAATTGGAACTCCTGCGGGCAAGACAATTCTTCAGACGTCCCAAATACTACCAGACCCCGCGCGCCAAAGTCAATGCGCTCGGGGCTCGAGCGGGGCCGCCTCCCATGTGCAACATTGCGTTGCCCGAGGGATGGGGAGGTCGAAAGATCATTCCGCGGCGTCGGCGCTTCTGAGAAGCATTATGATTTCCTCGTGGCCGAATCCTTCCGCATATTTGAGCGCGGTCCAGCCCTCCATGTCCTTTGTGTGCACATTGGCGCCCTGGGCCAGCAGAATCCTCACAATACCGGCATGACCGCTCATCGTCGCGACAATCAGGGGCGTCCTGTCCAGCAAATCGTTTGCGACGTCCACATTTGCGCCTGTGGCCAGATGTCTCTTTACCGCCTCGGCATCGCCCGAGTTTATGGCGTCGATCAGGGCGGCCGCCCTCTGTCTTGCCAAGAGTCGCTTGCCGAGCGGCGCAAGCAATGCGACGGCCACCGCAATTATGGGAAGCAAGAGTTCCATGGTATCCATGGTCATCTCCCGGTCGGATAAATGCAGAGAGGGCCGCCCGGCCTCGAACCCGCGCGCAGCCGCAGCGGCCCTGATATCATCGCCGTCATTCAAGCCGAAAACAATTACGGGGCAGGCTTGCGTACGCCTGCGCGCCTCCTACTCGTTCTTGGGCTTATCCTGTTCCTTCTTGAACTCGGCGGCGAAGAACGGGCGGAACAGGTCGAGCGGAATCGGCAGAACGGTCGTCGAATTTTTCTCCGAGGCGACCTCGGAAAGCGTCTGCAGGAACCTCATCTGCATCGACATCGGGTGTTTTTCCATCATCGTGGCCGCGTCGACCAGTCGCTGAGCCGCCTGGAACTCGCCCTCGGCGTTGATGACTTTGGCGCGCCGCTCGCGCTCGGCCTCCGCCTGGCGCGCCATGGCACGCTGCATCTCCTGCGGCAGGTCTACGTGCTTGACCTCGACGTTGGACACTTTTATCCCCCACGGGTCGGTCTGCCGGTCGAGTATCGCCTGGAGTTCCATGTTGATCTTGTCGCGGTGTGACAGCAGCTCGTCGAGCTCGGCCTGGCCCAGAACGCTCCGCAGCGTGGTCTGCGCCATTTGTGAAGTCGCGAACATATAGTTTTCGACTTCGATGATCGCTTTGGTCGGCTCCATCACGCGGAAGTACGCGACCGCGTTCACTTTCATCGACACGTTGTCGCGCGTGATGATGTCCTGCGGCGGCACGTCGAGCGCCAGCAGCCGCAGGCTGACGCGCACCATATGGTCAATCGGCCAGAACACAAACACCAGGCCGGGACCTTTCGGGGCCGGCAGCACGCGGCCGAGCCTGAATATGACTCCGCGCTCGTATTCTTTCAGTATTCGAATCCAGCTAATGGCGAAAACGGCAAGTATCCCGAGCACTATCAGAACCGGCATTTGAGGTTCCTCCTGTTTTTGGTCGGATTGGCTCCCGATGCTGTGTGGTTTCCCTGAGTTGGATTTCAGCCGTCCCCGCTGATTTCCACGACTACTGTCATGCCGTCCATGCCGACGACTCTGACCTTATTCCCGGTATCTATGGGATTCGCGCTGCGGGCGTTCCATATCTCTCCGTGCACGAAAACCTTCCCCTCGGCTGAGATGTCCGTCTGCGCGGTCCCGACAAGACCCACCATGCCTTCTTGTCCGACGACGCTTTTGCGCGAGTGCGCGCGCAGGACAAGCGTGACTAAAAAGACCGCGACGGCGGCGGTCGTCAGCACAGTGGGAAATATCACGTTGTTGGAGACCCGGAGAAAATCGTATGGACTATCAATAAGCATAATGGATCCCAATGTCATGCACACCAGCCCTCCGATTGTCAGCAGGCCGTAACTGGCCACCTTCGCCTCGACGACAAAGAGCACGAGCGAAAGCAGGATGAGCAGAATGCCCGCGTAATTGACCGGCAGCGTGTGAAACGCATAGAAGGCGAGGATCAGGC
>CBDUSG010000229.1:0-5747 GCA_965369575.1 uncultured bacterium
GGACTCCCTTCGGGCGAGTCGAGAAGCGGTCATCTGCTGTGTTGCATTCGCTCGAACCAGCTACGGCTGGTCCTGCGCTCATGCGCCTTGCAGCTAACCGCTCCTCGGCTCGCTGAAAACAACAATATACGGTTGACACGACACTAGTTCCACTTCCTGCCCATGATGGCGTCCGTCATCCTGGCGACGCGCTTCATTTCCTTGACGTCGTGAACGCGAATTATGTGCGCGTTGTTCGCTGCGGCGACGGCAACTGTTGCCGCAGTGCCCTCGAGCCTGTCGCTCGCCTCTGCGTCGAGCACGGCCCCAATTGTCGCTTTTCGTGACGGCCCTACGAGAATCGGGTTCCCGAGAGCCTGAAGCCGGCCCAGGTCGCGAAGGATTTCGAGATTGTGATCCACGGCCTTGCCGAAGCCGATACCGGGATCGACCAGCAACTGCTCCCGCTCGATGCCGCCGGCGACGGCGCATTCGATCCGTTCCCTCAGAAACGATATTATCTCGGGCATCAGAGCGTCGTAATGAGGGTCGCGCTGCATGTCCCTGGGCGTCTGCAACATGTGCATGAGCACGACCGGGCACCCGCTTTCGCGGGCGACGTCAATCATTTTTTCGTCGAACCGAAGGGAGCTGACATCGTTGATTATTTCGGCGCCGCAATCGATCGCCCGGCGCGCGATCTCGGCCTTGCACGTGTCTATCGAAATCGGCGCCGCCACGTTTTTCGCGAGATACTCGACGACGGGCAGCACGCGCCGGGATTCCTCATCTATCCGGACGGGATCAGAACCGGGCCGCGTGGATTCGCCGCCGACGTCGATTATGTCGGCGCCCTCCTCTACCATTTTCTCCGCATGGGCGACGGCGGCGTCGAACTCGTGAAAGCGCCCGCCGTCGGAGAACGAATCGGGCGTTACATTGAGGATGCCCATGATCCTTGTTCGCTCGCCGAGGATCATCGTGCCGCTGCGAAGTTTCAGCGTAAACCGCCGTGCCGAGTATCGTTCGACGGCGGCTATGAAATCTCCGCATTCGAGGGTCTGCCCGCCGGCGCCGCCGGGTGTGCCGGCGCACAGTTGCTTGCGCGACCCGATGTAGAAGCAGTAGTCAACGCCGCCGGCCTTGATGATGGACACGACGCCATTCAATTCCTGTGCGATGCGTTCGAGGCGTCGAATCTCTTCGGGCGCAGGTTCCTGGAGGCTGAATACGCCCACTTGGGAATCGACGAGGATAGGCGCAACCGTTGACAGCGCTGCGGGGGGCAGCCATCGAGGCGGCTCTGAGATTTCGCCCAGATAAAGCAGGCGGCTTTTTGAAAGCACGTTAGCCCGACTCATTGAGAATTGCTTCTAATTGATGGCCCTCAATGACCTCAAGCTCGATGAGTTTCGAAGCCAGTCTCTCGAGTTTGTCGCGGTTTTCGACGAGTAGTTTCTTGGCGCGTTCGAAACAGTCATCGACAATTCGGCGCACTTCGCGGTCGATCTCGGCGGCCATCTCCTCACTGAAATTGCGCTCCTTCAGGATGTCGCGCCCGAGGAATACCTCCTCGTCCCCGCCGAAAGAGACGGGGCCTATTTTGTCGCTCATCCCCCACTCGCATACCATCCTGCGCGCGAGGCGCGTGGCGTTCTGTATGTCATTGCCCGCGCCGTTGGTGATGTCATCGAGCATAATTCCCTCGGCGGCGCGTCCGCCCATCATCATTGTTATCAGATTGAAAATGTATTTGCGCGAATACGTGTGCCTGTCCTCGATGGGCAGGTGCTGCGTGAGCCCGAGCGCCCGGCCGCGCGGGATGATCGTCACCTTGTGCAGCGGATCGCTGTCGGGAAGCAGATGCCCGACGAGCGCATGGCCGGCCTCGTGGTAGGCGGTGTTGCGTTTTTCGTCCTCGCTTATGAACATGCTCTTTCGCTCGGGTCCCATCAATACTTTATCTTTGGCTTCCTCGAAGTCGAGCATCATTACGCGCTCGTTGCCCTTGCGCGCGCCCAGCAGTGCGGCCTCGTTGACCATGTTGGCAAGATCGGCGCCCGAAAAACCCGGCGTGCCCCTGGCGAGAACTTTCAGGTCGACGTCGGATTCGAGCGGTACATTGCGGGTGTGCACCTTGAGGATTCCCTCGCGCCCGAAGATGTCGGGATTGTCGACGACAATCGAGCGGTCGAAACGGCCGGGCCGCAAGAGCGCCTTGTCGAGCACGTCGGGCCTGTTGGTGGCGGCCATGAGGATGACGCCCTCGTTGCTGTTGAAACCGTCCATCTCGACCAGGAGTTGGTTCAGCGTCTGCTCCCTCTCGTCGTGGCCGCCGCCGAGCCCGGCGCCACGCTGGCGACCGACGGCATCAAGTTCGTCGATGAATAATATGCATGGAGCATGCTTGGCGCCGGTCGCAAACAGGTCCCGCACGCGCGCCGCTCCAACGCCGACGAACATCTCCACGAAGTCCGAGCCGCTGATGCTGAAAAACGGCGTCTTCGCCTCGCCGGCAACGGCGCGCGCCAGCAGCGTCTTGCCCGAGCCCGGCGGCCCCATCAGGAGAACCCCCTTGGGAATCTTGCCGCCGAGGCGGGTGAATTTCTTGGGCTCTCTGAGAAACTCGATTATCTCCTCGAGTTCTTCCTTGGCCTCTTCCACACCGGCCACGTCATCGAATGAGACCTTGATCTGCGATTGCGACTGCAGCTTGGCTCGGCTCTTGCCGAACGAGAGCGCCTTGTTGCCGCCCGACTGCATCTGTCGAAACGCGAAGTACCATATCAGGAGAATGATCAGCGCAAAGGGAAGTATATTGAGCAGGATGGCCTTGAGAATATTCTGGTCGTAAGGCTTCTCCGAATACTGCACGTCATTTTCCTTCAACACCCTATGAATATCGGCATCGGTGGTGAAGGATTCAAATTCACGCCCGCCGGTCAGCTCGCCCGCGATGGTAACGCCCGAGTCGATTCCGGTTATCTCATGGGCCTGAAGGGTCACCTTGGTGACCTGCCCGTTTCTGACATAATCCAGAAACTCCGCATAAGTGAGCTTGTCGGGCTCGACCTCCTTGTTTTCGCGGAAAAGAAGGATCGATATGAGAAGCACTCCCATGACCGTCCAAAAGGCTATCGCTTTATATTTATTGCTGTTCATGGTCTAAAACACTCTCCCACACACTCCTCGTCCCCGGCTGTGTCAAATCGCCGGAGCCGAAGATAAATCGCCGCGTTTCTCCCAGATAATATTAACACAAAGAGGGGAAAATAACAACCGCCCCACGGCCCCGGCCGAGCCGGTGGAGTCACCTCGCAATTGCGCGTATGTCCGGCAGATTCCGGTATTTTTCCCGATAATCAAGCCCATATCCGACCACGAACTTATCGGGAATCACGAAGCCGGCGTAATCGACCTTTATCCGCCCGGGCCTTCTTCCGGCGGGTTTATCCAGGAGAGCGCAGAGTTTGAGGCTTGCGGGCCGGAGCGGCGCGAGGTGATCGGCGAGCGCCCGGCAGGTTAGGCCCGTGTCGATTATGTCCTCGACGATGAGCACGTCTTTGGCGGTTATTTCGGTGGAACAAACGGGCGTCAGCGTTATGTCACCCGTGCTCGCGCCGCCGTCGTAGCTCGAGGCGGCGATGAAATCGACGGCCGCCGGAACTGAAAGGCCGCGGAGCAGATCGGCCAGAAAGACGACCGCCCCTTTAAGGACGCACAGAATGAGCAGATTCTTGCCCGCGTAATCGCGAGATATTTCCTCGGCAAGCTCGGCTACGCGCGCGCGAATCTGGTCCTCGCTCAGGAGAACTTCAAGGGGCTCCTCACTCATAATCAACCCGCAGCGCCGCGCCCGAGCCGGGCTTGAGCTTATATTTTTCGTCGATGGCGTGTCCCATCACCCACATGATCTTTCCGCCGGACAACAGGAGCGGAACGCTGTCGCGCAGAAAGCGCGGCGTCTTCTTGTCTATGAAGAAGTCCTTGAGCTTCTTGCTTCCCCGCGAGCCCAGCGGCCTGAACGAATCACCGCGTCGCCTCAATCGCACCTCGAGCGGCAGGCGCACGGCATCGAGGTCGAAATACTGCCGATTCGGTGTGCACATCCGCGCCAGTCGGAACGGCGATTTGACGGCGCTCAGTATTCTCGTCTTTACCCTGAGATTGAGTTCGTGAATGAAAACGGCTCCGCCGAGGGGAACTTCGAAAGTCCTGCGGATCTTCGCGGGCTGCTTTCCCATCTCGGATATGAGACCGACGCCCTCGCTGATTTCAAGCCTGAGCCCCCCCGGCAAGTCGAGCCTGCCGCCGCCCGAGCGTATGAGGGCATCGGCCTGTTCATAGTGCAGGGTTTCGATCATGGGAACATCGCGTTTTGCAAGCCGGGCCAGCGCCAGGGCGATCCTGTTCCTGAGCGCGGGATGGAGCGAGCCCAGCGCGACCGCATCGAAAACCACCCACGACGGTTTTTTCTCGATAGTGATCACTTCGGCCAGCAGGCGCGCCTCGCTTTCGATAAAATCGTTCTCGGCGGCCAGCGCCAGGGCCGCGCCCGCCAATCGATGCTTTATGCGAGGATTGTATTCTTTTTCGAGCTTCGGGATGAGCTCCAGTCTGATTTTGTTGCGCAGAAATTCGGCCGATTCGTTGGAGCAATCCTTCTGATAACTAAGTTTGCGCGTGCGGAGATAGCGCATGATGTCGGCGCGCCACGCCTCGATGAGCGGGCGAATGATCTCCGGGCCGGCAGGTCCGCCAAGCCGCCTGACAGGGGGAATGCCCGCGAGGCCGCGCGGTCCGGCGCCTCGGATCAGGCGCATCAGCACGGTCTCGGCCTGGTCGTCGGCCGTGTGCCCGACGGCCACCTTGTTCGAGCCGAAAGACCGCGCCACGCGCTGAAGGAATTCATACCTGAGCCGACGGCCGGCGTCTTCGAGCGAAAATTTGTGTTCGTTCGCGTACGCCGCGACGTCGGCCGAGCTTGTGGCAAAGGCCAGGCCCTTTCGGCCGGCGATTCTCTTCGCGAATCGGGCGTCCCGCTCTGAGGCCTCTTCTCGAAGCCGGTGATCGAAGTGGGCGACGCAGATGGTGAGCGGATATCGGGGGGCGAGCTGCTCGAGGACGTTCAGCAGACAGATCGAGTCAGGGCCTCCGGATAGCGCCACGAGCACCCTGTCGCCCGCTTGCAACATTTTGTGACGCTGGATGGTTCGCTCGACGTTTTCAATCAGGCTGTTCGGCATAGGTTTGGATATGAATTGGGAGGAAAAATCATCTAACGTCAGTCCCGTTTGGGGCCGTCAATACATGGAAAACGGAGCGCGAGGGCCTCGCTTACGTTTTCCGACCTGTCCATTTCCCCTTTTTCTTTTCCCAGTTCCTGAGCGAGAAGCTGACTCTCTTGACGCCTTTTGTGCGAAGGGCGGTGGTCTCCAAAATGACGAGACACTTGGCGATATCGCGCTCACTCATTTTCCGGGCCGGGAATTTTGTTATCTCTCCACGAATCGAGACAACCCCCGACGAAGTGCTCACGTGCAGCGAGGCTGTATCGAGATTGTTCTCGACGAGAATTTTTCGGACCTTCGAGTTAATCTTCAGATCGGATTCGGACAATTGCGGGCACCCCCTTAAAATGGAACCTGAATCTATTTAAATTTAGCATCGAGCAACGTCGAAAGTCAAGGCGGCCGATCCTCGGGCTCAATCGTGTCCGAGTTCTTGAGAAGCGCAGGCGATTTTGCTATACTCTTGCGGGTTTCCCG
>CBDUSG010000230.1:0-5746 GCA_965369575.1 uncultured bacterium
AAGGCCATGCCCGCCCCGGCACGCTGGTCGTCGGTACCGACTCGCACACGTGCACGTACGGCGCTATGGGGGCTGCGGGAACCGGCCTCGGCACGACCGAGATGGGCTATGTGCTCGGGCGCGGTGAGCTCTGGTTCAAGGTTCCCGAAACCGTCCGTTTCGTGCTCAACGGCCGGCTGCCGGATCTCGTATTTTCGAAAGATATCATGCTTCACATCGCCGGAAAATTCGGGACCGAAGTGGCGCAGTATAAATCCGTCGAGTTTGTGGGCGAGGCTGCCGAGGCATTGAGCGTCGAGGGCCGCGTTACGATGAGTAACATGGCCGTCGAGATCGGGGCCAAGTTCGGCTTCTTCGATGTCGACGACAAAACGCTCGCCTACCTTGACGGCCGCATCGAAGGCGCTGCGGAACCCCTTTGCGCCGATGTCGACGCCGCCTATGCAGCCACGTACGAGATCGACATAAGCGACCTCGATCCGCAGGTCGCTTGTCCGCACTCGGTCGACAATGTGAAGCCTGTCGGCGATGTCGTGGGGACTACCGTCAACCAGGCGATGCTCGGCTCATGCACCAACGGGCGCATCGAGGACCTCGAGGCGGCGGCGAAAATACTGAAGGGCGGCAGCGTCAACCCATTCACTCGTCTCTACGTTTATCCCGCCTCGCGCGAGGTCTATCTGAAAGCCATGGAAACGGGCGCGTTGAAGACACTCTCGGAGGCGGGCGCGATAATCTGCAATCCAAGCTGCGGCCCCTGCTTCGGCGCGCACACGGGCCTTTTGGCGCCGGGCGAGAAATGCATTTCGTCGACCAATCGCAACTTCAAGGGCCGCATGGGCAGCGCCGAGGCCGAGGTGTTCCTTGCGTCACCCGCCACCGTCGCGGCGTCCGCCCTCAAAGGCGCCATTACGGACCCGAGGGAGGTGTGAACCCATGGAGAGCCTGAAATTCAGGGGAACGGCCTGGACGTTTGGCGACAACATCGATACCGACCAGATCAATCCGGGGCGGTACATGGACCTCCCGGTCGAGGAGGCAAGCAAACACGTTTTCGAGGCGACCGCGCCGAATTTCGTCGACGAATTCAAGCCGGGCGAGATAATAGTGGGCGGGTCCAACTTCGGGTGCGGCTCAAGCCGCGAGACCGCGCCGGACGCGCTCAAACACATCGGCGCGGCCGTCGTGGTCGCCGAGTCGTTCGGCCGCATATTCTTCCGCAACGCCATCGCCATCGGCCTGCCGGTGCTCGCCTGTCCCAACATATCAGCCGCGACGAGCCAGGGGGATGAACTCGAGGTAGACGTCGAGGCGGCCCTCGTTAAGAATCTCAAAAACGGGAAGGAACTGCGAGGCGAGCAACTGCACGAGATGATGCTGACTTCTCTCAAAAAAGGCGGCATCATGAAGCTGCTTTCCGAGACCTGAAGCGACGAACTGTCTTTCGCCGTCCGAGCTTGACCTGACAAAGGAATTTCGCCGATGGGTTCGTCTGACAGCCTCAAAGATCTGCTCTCAAAGGGTAAACTCATAGTGGCGCCCGGCGCCTATGACGCATTGACGGCCAAACTCATCGAGGGCGCCGGCTTCGAGTGCGTCTACATGACCGGATTCGGCACTGCCGCCGCCACACGCGGTCTCCCCGATATCGGGCTGCTGACCATGACCGAGATGCTCGGAAACGCGCGCGCCATCGCAGACGCGATCGATATTCCGCTCATTGCCGATGCGGACACAGGCTATGGCAACCCGATAAATGTCATCCGCACAGTGAGGGAATACGAAAGGGCGGGCGCCGCTGCCATCCACATTGAGGACCAGGTGTGGCCCAAACGCTGCGGCCATATGAGCGGCAAGCAGGTGATCCCGAAGGAAGATATGGCGGCCAAGATCAGGGCTGCCGTAGACAGCAGGTCTTCGGACGATTTCCTCATCATCGCCCGTTGCGACGCGCTCGCGGTCGAGGGTTGGGAGCCGGCCATCGACAGAGGGCGCGACTATATCCGGGCCGGCGCCGACGTCATCTTCATCGAGGCGCCCGAGACGATCGAGCAGATGGAGAAGATCCCGAATCTGTTCGACGTTCCGTGCCTGATCAACATTGCGCCGCGCACGCCTTTGCTGCCCGTTGAACAGCTCGAGGAGATGGGATACGCCATCGCGATCTTCCCGGGCCTGTGCCTCGCCGCGACAATTCAGGCCAACCTCGATTCCCTGGAGAAATTCAGGGAAACCGGTCGAGCGCCCGACTTCGGCGACTTCCTCGCATCCTTCATGCGATTCAATCAGTTCATCGGCGTCCCGGAATACATAGAGCTTGAGAAGAAATACAAGATGGAATGAGAGACTGCTGCGCCCTGTCGGCCGCCGCCGGGTTCGCCGGGGCGGCCTTATTCACCATTTTCCGTCCGTGTCCGCGCATCACCTCAGATAGACGCGTCTTCGCAGACACGCCTTTTTCGGTGAATCCGCCACGGGCACAGCGCTGGTGATTGCAGGGGGCCAACCAAGCGAAGGCTAAAATGGAGGGGACGGAACGCCACCTCCCGAAGAAAGACACACTCATCCTTGTGCAGTAACTATGGAGACACGAGTGCTTCACCACATTTGCTGCCCAAAACCCGTCTCCCACGGGGTGGGGAGGATACGGGGCTTAATGCGTCAAAACTTACTAGATCAGCGCGTGGTCGGAAGAAGCCTACAGCTTCACCACGTTTTCGGCCTTAAGACCTTTTTCGCCTTCCACGGTCTCAAAGCTGACACGATCGTTTTCAGACAGCGTCTTGAAGCCGTCACCCTGGATAGACGAATGATGCACGAATACATCCGGTCCGTTGTCCTGGGTTATGAAGCCAAAACCCTTTTGGTCGTTAAACCATTTTACGATTCCTTCTGGCAAGTCGTTTCCACCTCCTTTACTGAAAATTTATGAAGCCCCTCCGATAACCAACAAAGTCCGCAAGAGCCAAACAAAACTCTTACGGACCTGAATGCTTACCGAAACCGACCCACTACTGAAGAGCTTCATTCTACTGGAGAAGTATATCATATGTCACAGTTGTTGTCAAGGAATATTCCCCGACAAATCATGATTCCCGCGTGCCGCGAACTTCTCCATGAGCCGACATGGTTCTTTTCGAGATATTTCCCCGTGCCCGTACAGTGGCGCCGCCCCGATGACTCCGAAGCGTCGCCTCCGGGCGCAGCGTCCGGCGGAAACAATTTCAACCCGCCTTCGGCCGCGGAGTCCGCTTTTCTCTCGATGCCGCAATGCGCTATTTGAGCTGCTCCCTGGAGTACTCGAGGATGCGCCTTGCCACGATCAGCATGTTGATCTGGCCGGTACCCTCGAACAGGTCGTTGATCTTGGCGTCGCGCATCCATTTCTCCACCAGAACCTCGCGCGAATAGCCAAGCGGCCCCAGCAGCTCGACCGCTTTTTGCGTGACCAGCGTGACCGCGAGTCCGGCCTTCGCCTTTGCCATCGAGGCCTCGAGACTGTTGCGAATCTTGCGGTCCATCATCGAGCATGCGCGCCATGTCAGCAGTCTTGCGGCCTGGAGGTTGGTCTCCATCTGCTGAAAGTCGCGCTCGACTGAGCTCATCCTGTACGGCGAGATTCCGTACCGAATCTCTATGCCGTTCTTTTCGAGTTCTTCCCTGACATAATCGATGGCGGCGCGACCTATGCCGATTGCGCTGGCGGCCACCATCGGGCGAGTGGCGTCGAATGTGGCCATCACGCCCTTGAAGCCTTTGGTGCTCCCCTTTTTCTGCACATCGGGGCTGCCGAGGATGTTGTCGAACGGGATGCGGCAGTCCTCGAACACTATCGTGCAAGTGTCGGATGCCCGGATGCCGAGCTTTTTCTCGAGCTTGGTGACGGTCATGCCCGGGGTGCCGTGCTCGACGATGAAGCTTTTTATGCCGGCGCGTCCGGCCGACTTGTCCAGCGTGGCCCATACGATAACAAAGCCCTCGGAATCCTCGAGCGCCGCCTGGCCGCTGGTAACGAAAATCTTCTCGCCGTTCAGGATCCATTCGTCGCCGTCGCGGACGGCGGTTGCGGAGATCGCGGCCGTGTCAGAGCCGGCGTTGGCCTCGGTGATAGCCATCGCGCCCCATTTGGGTTCGCCCTCTCCGAAGCGCTTGAGGATGCGCTCTTTCTGCTCCTCGGTTCCGACGGCCTCGACGGCGGCGACGCCCAGCCCGCCGGCCATGCACAGGTATACCCCGCAGTCGCCCCACGAGAGTTCCTCGACGATGGTGGCGAACATGACCGAGTTTTCGCCGGGCTCGTCCGATTCTGTTTCATCCTTCGGTTTTTTGCCGGCCTCGCGGCGCGCGCGATTGCGGCCTTTGGCTTCTTCCCACATCATGTTGATGAAGTTCCAGGGCTTTTCGCCGTGTTCGTTCTCGTCCAGCTCGCGGGCGATGGGCCGCATCATGGTCTCGGCCAGCATATGAATCATGGTTACCGAATTCTTGATATTCTCCGACAGCTCGAAATCTATCATGGCTGTCTACCTCCTCCTCATCAGATGGTCACGAGACCTTCGAAAGTGGCGAAACCGCGTCCGTTCCGGAGCCAAAGCTCTACGGGGTGCTCTCTTATGTAGCCGTGGCCTCCAAGAATCTGCACGGCGCGGTCGGTCACCATCAGGACGTTTTCGGCGGCATATTGTTTGGCCAGGTATGCTTCGCGGCCGGCATCAAGGCCCTTGTCGAGCCTCCATGCGGCCTCCCACGTGAGCAGTCTTGTGGCGTCGACCTCGATCGCCATCTCGGCGAGCATGAACGCGATGGCCTGACGCGAGGCGATGGGTTCGCCGAACGCCTCGCGCTCTTTCGCATAGTCGCGCGCGTATTCGAATGCGGCCCTGGCGACGCCTACGGCCATCGCCGAAAGGCCGACGTAGGCGTAGCTCATCAGTTTTGCGGCATCGCTGCCCGCGTCGCCGCCCAGCCGGTTGGCCTTGGGGATGCGGCAGTCCTTGAACGTTACCTTGCGCGTATCGAGCGCCTTGAGGCCCATGTTCTTCTCGCGCTCGCCGATCTCCATGCCGGAGGCTCCTTTATCGACGAGGAAGGCCTGCACACCGTCTGCGCCGGCCGAGGCGTCGGTCTGGGCATATACCAGGATGACTTCGGCGTCGGCCGCGAGCGGGACGAGGCATTTCTCGCCGTTAATGACGTATTCCTCGCCATCGAGCGTCGCCGTCGTCTGCATGGAAGGAAGGTCGAAGTCGATGCGGGGCTCCATGAGCGCGGCCGCGCCTGCCTTGAACTCTTCGCCGCAAAAGATGGGGAGATATTTCTTTTTCTGCTCGTCGGTCCCGAATTCGACGATAGGATAAGCCACCGTCGCCGGCGAAAGCGAGCAAATGGCAAGCGAAAGGTCGCCATACGCAAGCTCTTCGGCGATGATCGCTCCGGTGACGACCGAGCGCTCCTCGCCGACGCCGTCGTATTCCTCCGGGATGTGGTTTGGGACCAGGAAAAGCTCGATCGCCTTTTCGATGAATTCAGGCGGTATCTTGCCCTCCTCATCGCAGTCGCGATAGATTGAGCGCATCTCTTTCACCGCAAACTTTCGGCATGTATCCGAGATCATGCGCTGGTCGTCGCTAAGCTCGAAAGATATCATCTCCGTTCTCCTTTTACCGTCCTGTGACCCAAGAACAATCCTTAATCGGGGCGCATCACTCAATGATTCCCTGACGATTCCTCGATTCGCCTCAGGCCT
>CBDUSG010000231.1:0-5730 GCA_965369575.1 uncultured bacterium
ATCCGAAATCGAATATAAGCAGGACATCGACAGGATTCTGCACTTCGTCGCCGAAGTGCAGAGGCACAGCCTGGATGAACGCAGACAATCAGGCGAATAGAGTCATAGGGAGAACCGAATAATGAGGAAGCACTTTTTCGCGACGCTGGTGCTTTTGGGAATCGCAACGGCGCTGTTTGCGGCGCCGGCGGTCTCGGAGGAATCAGCCCCGAACCCGGCTCCGGCCGCCGCCGCCAAGCTCATTTTTGAGGAGTCGACGCATGACTTCGGGACCTTGGGGCAAAGGCAGAAGGTGAAACACATCTTCAAGTTCCGCAATGACGGCGACGCCCTGCTCGTGATCGACAACGTCAAGGCGTCATGCGGATGCACCGGCACTCTGCTGTCGCAAAGCGAAATTCCACCGGGCGAAGCCGGTGAAATCGAGGTCACCTTCAAGAGCCAGATGTCGAGCGGAAAAAAGAAAAAGAGTATTGATGTCTCCTCGAACGACCCGGAAAATCCTTCCGTGAGACTTTATATAACGGCCGACATCTCCGTGCCCGTCGAGGTCAGGCCGAGGTCTCTTTATTGGACCGCCGACAAGGGCGAGCCCTCGAGCCGGACCGTTCAACTCCTGTATCAGCCCGACCACGAGACGAAGATCGTCAAATTGGAATCTTCCTCGCCGGCCGTGACGGCGACGTACCGGCTCATAAGCGGCGACGATGCGCTCGGCTACGACGTAGAGATAACATTCGACGGGAGCCTGCCCGTCGGCCGCTTAAGTGAAAGGCTGACGATCCTGACGGACAGCCCCGAACATCCGAGGCTGCAGGTCCTTATTAGCGGGAGCGTGACGGGACCGATCCGTGTCGTGCCGAACTCCATAAACTTCGGCGTAATAAGAGACCGGCTGCCGCCGCCGCGATACCTTCGCGTGTATGCCAAGGAGCAGGTGGATTTCAAGATCAGCGCGATCGAGCCGGAAGACCCGCTTATCTCGGCCGAGCTCACCACGGACGAGGCAACCAATGGATACAGGGTGGGTGTCAAACTGACGGGCAAGCCCCCACGGGGCGGCTTTTCATCAACGCTGCGCATCACGACGGACGAGCAGCCCGATGAACCCATCGAGGTTCTCGTCTACGCATTCGTCCAGTAGCCCGGCCGCAGCCCGACGGTCGAGATTCACCGCCGGGCTCGTCGGCTCCAGACCTCGATACGTTATTTTTCCTGTCGCGCCACCCGCGCCCGACCCGTCTCGATAAGATAGAGTCCCAGGTCGCTGCTCTGAGATTCGCTTAGTCCCGCGCGCGCGCTCATTTTCGGGATGATCCCCCGCCATTCCTCCTCGGAATACTCGTGCGGCCAAAAGAACCTGTGGCATTCCGCGCAGCCGGTAACCGCCAGGGCGCGCCCGCGGCGCACGGCCTTGGTATCGACGCCCGCGGCGGCCATCTGCTCATCCGCCACGCCGGCCCCAGGACTCGTTGCGCAACCCATGAGCAGAGCCGCGGCGCCGAGGAGGATCGACATTTCTCCCAGCAGCTTGGTCGACATAAACGTTTTCAGCATTATTCTCCCTCCGTTTATTAGAATTGCCAGCCGACGCCGAGGTTGAACAGGTCGGGCAGATCATCGGACGAAGCGTCGTCGCGAATCTGGTAGTCGGCCTTGATTACGAGGTTCGGCAACAGATAGAAGTTTACTCCGAAGGTCCACTCCTCGCGGTCGCCCGAGGGATCCTTCGTGAGGCCGGACGGCACGTCGTGCTGCGTGTCGGCGGAGTCAAAACGCACGAAGGCTACAGCGTCGGACCGCGCGAGTTTTCCCTTCTTCCACGAATCGGGCATGAAGTGGTATGCGCCTTCCAGGTACCAACCGAAGATGGTGTCGGCGATGGTCTCGCCGGTGACGGCGCTGAGACCGCGCGCGTCGTCGATGTCTTCGTAGGCTATCGCGCCCCTGAAATCGAACTTGGAAATGGTGTATTCGAAATCAGCCGAGAATACGGCGATGTCTCCGTCGACGCCGGGGTTTTTGCCCTTGTTGCCGTTGTCGAGGCCGCCGAAATACGTCGAAGCTCCGAGACGCAGCACCTGCCCGTAAAGGGGTTCACGCATAGCAAGCGGGAAGTAGTCAACCCTGCCGGCAAAGGCCGGCTCGTGAAGGCTCGGGCGCTCAGCGTTGCGTCCGCCCCTGATGCCATCGCTCGAGCCGAATCCGTCACCCTCGAGCCCGGCGACGACATAGGCCTCGTACGTCACGGACGGAGTGAGGGAGCCGAAAACGCCAATACCATCGGAAAACCACGTCGACGGAATGATGTTCTTGGCGAACAATGGGCGCTCGACACCGTTGAAAGAGGGCGGCTCGTGCTTCTGGTTGACGATCCCCAGGGGCATCAGAACGCGGCCCAACCTGATGTTGACGGGGTCGGACAGTAAAAAGTCGAGAAATAACTGCTCGAAGAGGACTTTGCCGTTGTCATCCTCGACGAGAGCGTGCTCCAGCTCGGTCTCGGAGTTGAAGCTTATCCAGTCGTTGAAGTCATATCCGAGATAGATTATAATGCGATGGATGTCGAACAGGTCGGGGGCGCTGCCCTCGCCGAAATTGGCGTGCACGTCACCGTAACCGCCCAGAGTGAACCTGTCGACCCATGACTCCTCACGCGGCGCGCCCCAGGAGGCCTCGCCGAGGTCGTCCATTTTGACGCTCAGGTCGTCGATCGTATCCTGAGTCTCCAATATTACCGTGCGCTCCGCCGCCCTCTCCCTTTTTAGCTCCTTTACCTGTTCGGAGAGTTCCTGCAAAGCGCGCTCCAGGCGCTCGATTTTTTTGTCACGCTCATCCCCCGCCGCGTCATCTGCCCTCGCCGGCACACATACCAATAACAATATTGATAGGGCCACGGCAAAAATCCGAAACAGTACATACCTCATTCAGGTCGCTCCTTTCGTTTGAAAAAACCTCGCCAAAAACCGGCCCGAATCGGGCCCGCCCCCATCGGACGCTCAACTGCGACTGAGACTTTGTCGCAATCGAGTTCCAAAAAAAACCCACCCTGACTCATTGACTCCCGGGACTCCCTGACCTATACGGTCATTTGCGTGCGGTCACTTGCGCCATCCGTCGTTTTTTCCCTGAGAGTCGCAGAACGATTGGAACCCCTCCAGACAGCCGCCACGGCCGCCCGGCGCCTGCTCAAGAAACTCCATGAAATCAGCGAGCCGCCCGAGGACCTCACCAGAAAGAGCGTGCTCAGCCTTGCACGCGGCGCTTTCGGCCTTTTCCTCCTCGATTCCGAGCACTGTCACAAGAAAATCACGGAAGACCCGATGCCTCCTGCTGACCTGCTCGGCCACGGCCCTGCCCCTCTCCGTCATGGTAATGAGGTCATAAGGGGCGTAGTTGATGAGCCCTTTGTCCGTGAGCGCCCGGAGCGCGCCAGTAACCGAGGATTTGTTTACGTTCAGCCGCGCAGAAATATCTTTGGACCTCACCGCATTTTTGGCCTCAGCTATCTGAAATATCGCCTCAAGATAATCCTCAAGGCTCGCGCTGAGGCTCTGGTTAGTGGTCTTTTCCATGGGCTCCATGGGCTCCATGGGCTCCACTCTTTCTTGCCAGCAAAATGTTAGGCTCGGCGAACATTATACGTCAAGACTAACATCTTGTCAAGCCCTTTTTTCGGAAAATAATCCGAATATCACAATTTCGGCGCATACTTCCTCGAGCACCCCCTTACGTCACGCTTTGGTGCCTGGCACCAAAGCGTGACATAAGCCCCGCGGATGGGAAAATACTTTTGGACTATGGCCGCGCACATAGGCTATAATCGGGGCGCAGATTTCCGGGGCGAAAAGCGCCGGAACGATGAATCGGAAAGGGAGGTCGTCGTGCGAGTATCGGGTCTGCCCGAGCCGAAGCCCGATTTTACGAGGCTGCGAAACGTCCTGACCGGCGAGGCGCCCCCGGACAGATTGCCCGTGATCGATCTGTTCGCGGACCAGCCGATAAAGGAGGAAATCCTCGGCAGGGCCACGGTCTCGAGCTTCACTCTCGATCCTGATGAAATGCGCGTATGGGTCGACGACGAGATAGAGTTTCGGCACAGGCTCGGATACGATTACATCGATGTCTGCCCGTTTGTATACTTCGGCACGGATTTCCGCACCTCTCCGAGCAGTGATCGGATATGGATTTCCGAGACGTCGACGGTGATCGACAGCCGCGCCGATTTCGAAAAGCACATCTGGCCCAGCCCGGAGCGCGTAGATTACTCTCAGATGGGATACGCGGCCTCGCGTCTTCCGGACGGAATGATGATAATACCGCGCATCTCGGGCGTGCTCGAGAACGTGAGCTGGCTGACCGGGCTCGAGGGGCTGTCCTACCTCCTCGCCGATGATCCCGAGCTAGTGGGCAGACTGTTCGACACGGTTGGCGGCATTCTGCTGGGCGTGGCGACAAGGCTCGTTCGAGCGGACCGCGTGGGCGCCCTTTTCATGGGAGACGACCTCGGGTTCCGAACCGGCACGCTGCTATCGCCGGATCATCTGCGGAAATACGTGTTCCCATGGCATAAGAGAATCTGCGACGCCGTCCACTCGCAGGGGCTGCCGTTCATCCTGCACAGCTGCGGCAACATCGAGGATGTGATGGGCGACCTTCTCGACGTGGTCGGCATAGACGCAAGGCACTCGTTCGAGGATGCTATACTCCCCGTCGAGGAGGCTGCAGCAAGATATGGCGACCGCATCGCGCTCCTCGGAGGGGTCGACATGGACCTGCTGACCAGGGGCGGCGAGCAGGACGTTCGCGCGCGCGTGAGGGAAATAATCGAGAAATGCGAGCCTACCGGGCGCTATGCTTTGGGGACGGGCAACAGCATCGCATCGTACATAAAACTCGACAACTATCTCGCCATGCTCGATGAGGCGTGGCGGTGTTGAACAGATGAACAATTCTCTCCGATAACATCGGCATCGATTGCACCCCCTTATTCCACCTTGAATTGCATGTCCCCCATCCAATATAATCTCACCGCCTTCGTTTGCAATCATTCGGGGATTACGTGAGGAAGCCAATGGCGCTTAACCTGCGAAAGGGTATTTGGTTTGCGGCGGTTCTGCTCCTTGCCGGCTTGATCGGCGGAGGGATACTCATATCTCGGAGCAGTCTGGGCACAGGGCTCCGGATGCATGCCTATCTATATAAGGTGCGCCGGCATAAGCCCAACATTATCCTGATTACACTCGACACGCTTCGCCAGGATCATCTCGGGTGCTATGGCCATGGCGGAAGCAACACGCCGAATATGGATGCATTCTTCAAAGAGGGCGCCGGCTTTACTCGCGCCAATACATGCGCGCCCATCACTCTGCCTTCTCACGCATCCATTTTAACTGGCTTGTATCCGACCTACCACGGCGTAAGGGATAACGGCGCCTACAAGCTGGAGCAGACGGGGCTGACCGTGACGGAGGCTCTGAAAGCCCGGGGCTATTCGACCGGCGCTTTCGTCAGCGCATTCGTTCTGGACAAAAGGTTCGGTCTCGATAAGGGCTTCGACACATACGACGACGATTTCGCCGACTCCATTTTGAGAGCAACCGAGTGGGAGCTATCGCCGGAAACATATGAGGGAGACTATGATTTCTATCAGAGACGGGCGGACGAAGTCACAATGGCGGCCCTCGATTGGCTCAACGACCGGCTCGACGGCGTGGCGTTCTTTGGCAT
>CBDUSG010000232.1:0-5707 GCA_965369575.1 uncultured bacterium
ATTGTGGGCGCCGACGGATCGAGCGCGTCCTTCATGCCCGCCATTTCGATCAGCCGGAGATAGTCCTCGAAGATCGTCTCGGGACTGGTGATCAACACCGCGACTTTGGACTTAGCCATTTTTACCTCTTTGTTGTTCCACAGGAAAACTACCGGGAGCCGGGAATCGTGAGAGACTCAGGTGGGGCGATACCCGGATTCCCGCCGCCATCCAAATAGTAACATTAAGTCGAGAAAAATTCAAAGCGGTATCACCCGAAACTTCATTTTGTATTCTTGGCGCAGCCTGCAGCCGACTCCCTGCCGGCATATTCCTTGACCGTCCGGACATGTCATGGTAGAGTTACGTCAACCTGAGAGGAGGGGCCGAGATGGCATTCGAAATCAGATGGCTGGGCACGGCCTGCTTTGAAGTCCGACTGGAAAACCAAAAGACGATCGTCATCGATCCGTACCTTGACGACTCGGTCAGTGCGCCTATCGCATCGGATCAAATCGAGGGGTGCGACTATATTTTCATCACTCACGGACACTACGACCACGTTTTAGATGTGGGCAGGCTGGTTCGGCGATTCGACCCCGAAATATTTTGCAGCAATGAGGTTGCCGGAGCCCTGACCGAACATCAGGAAATCGACGCGGAACGCTTTACATCTGTTACGGTCGACGACGTTGTTGAAAGAAACGGGCTGCGCGCCGAGGTGGTGCGCGGAGTGCATGTGGATTTCTTCGCCGAATATCAGCGCCTCGCAGGCAGCGATCTGATCGAGGACTCCGGCGGCGATTTCCGGAAAGCGATGGAGATAGCTCTCGAAGCGATTTTGGGGCCGGTTTCCCCGCCCGAGCGGTTAGAAGAATGGATGTCCAAGTACCCTCCGGGCGAGCAACTCAATTTTGTCTTCGACGTCGGCGACGGCAAACGCATCTACATGGCGGGTTCGTATCCCGATCCCTCCCTCATAGAAGTCGCCCGCGACGCCAAATCGTTCATGACACTTCTGCAGGTGCTCACCGGAAACAACCTTCGGGGGCTGGAAGAGCAGACCCTCCAGTTCGGGCTGGCTTCCGGCGCCGAGATCATCGTTCCCCAGCACCACGATCCGCTGATGGAAGGCGCCCATCCGGCGGACCTCACCAAGCTCCGACAGCTCTTCGAAGGGCGGAGCGCCCGCTTCGCCGAGTTCACCCCCGGCCGTTGGTATCGGTTCGAATAATCCCATTCGAGCGGCGGCCGCGACGACCGGGAACGGCGGCGGTTACGAAATAGACAGAATTCTTGAAAAGGAGGGCAAGCCGGTCGTCACAGCCGCGCTACAGTTCTCTTATTCGCCGCCTTTCGATCATGGGCGGCAGCACATAGACCATTGCACGAGCGATGAGTCCATTCGCGGCGGCTTATCATCGAAGCGCACGGTTTCCCCCCCAAAGACGAAAGCCGGATTATTTTCGGCTGTCACCAAGTAAGGATTCGATCAGGCCGTTTCCACGCTTGCAAACTTCGGCAGGCCGAAACATTGGCCCTCAATTCTTCATTGCCCGAATCCTTCACGCAAAGTGTTGCGCTTTTCTTCAACAGTGGGCAGGATTAGTGAAAAGACTGCAGTTTTCTGGTATACTCTTTTCCCACAGACACAGGCATAATCGGCAAATGCCGAAGACTTTTCATGAACATCCTACCTTGGAGGGCTCCATGACACCTTCAGCCCGGAATCGTCAGAGTGTGATCCGCTTACACGCGCGCTTCTTGTTTGGCCTGTCGATCCTCTCGATGCTGTTTTCGGCCCTTTCGTCGGACGCTCATGCTCAGCTCCTTCAAAATCAGAATGAGGGCCAGGCCGAATTCGCTTTGCCGGAGACCGAAGAGGCCATCCGGGAGGAAATTACTCGTCTTCAGGAATCACTGGGTGATGCCCGCCAAAACTACCGCAGGGCGACGGCGGCGATGGAGTCCACAGCGCCCGAGATACTCGGAGCCACAGAGGACGAGATCGGCCGGAAGGCTCGCCTGCTCCACTTCAGGGTGAAAACTTTCGAGGAACAGCTTGAGGCCTACCGCACTCTTGAAGAAAACCGCATCGCGAGCAGAGACCTGTCGGCTGAAATAGAGGGCTGGACGGGCTTTTCAGATCCTCCGCCCTATCCAATCAGCATGGTCGATGAGTTGCGCGATGCTATCCATGCAAGAGAACTCGAGATCGAGAAGGAAGAGGTCAGGCGGTCGATTACCCAGGGCGCTCTCGAGCAGGCGCGCGAGCGTCTCGAAAAAGGTGAACAGAGTTTAAGAAAGGTGCAGGAGGACCTGGAAGCTTCCACCGGCCCCGATGACCAGGTCAGCTTGAGGTGGCGGTACGAGCTTTCGCTACTGGAGCAAAAAGTCGCACGCGCCCAGATGCTGACCGCCGAAACACAACGACAGGTGCTCGAGGAGGTCCTCGCCTACGATCATCAGGATCTGACTTTTCTTGAGCGAAAGCTCCAGGTCGCCGCCGCAAATGCGCCTTTTACGGAAGAAGAACTCAAGCAAAGACTGGACGAGATAGCCGCAGACCGCGAGGCCGTCGAGAAAGAGCTGCGCAAAGCTATCCGCAGTGACATGCGCGCGCAAAAGTCTCTGGATGAAGCGCGCGAAGCGTTGCGGCAGGCCTCGGAAAAGTCGGCCGAAGAAACCGATCACCTGCAGCGGGTCACCAATGCACGCAAGGCTTGGGCCGATACCACAGGACAAATCGTCGAGGGGCTGCAACTCTTCATTCGATGGCTTGAGGCCGAAAAACTTGGATGGGAGGGGCGTTATCGCACCGCCGCAGCCGGCGAAACTGAAATTCAGGCGGCGCTCGAGTCGATTGATGAAAGCCGCAGAGGCGCGCTCGACCGCCAATTCGATTTCGATTCGAGACTGAAGGTGACGCGAAGCCTCATCACAAGCCAACAGGGCCGCATCGACGCAATGCCCGCGGGCGACGAGAACAGGCCCCTGGCCGTCCAGACATTGAGCGCTTACCAGCAGCGGGCCGCTTTCATCGATCGCATTCTGATGCGTCTTAGTGAACTGCTTCGGCTGCTGGACCTCTGGCAGGAGGAACTTGAGTGGCGGCGCAGCGAGACGCCCATCATGGAGCGCTTCCGCAATCTCTTCGCCGGCGGACCGGAAATCGTCAAAAAGATATGGCAATACGAGCTTTTTGCGGCCGAGGATACGATCATCATTGATGGTCAGCCCATCACGGAGCGACGGCCCGTGACGGTCAGCAAGGTCGTGCGCGCCCTTCTCATCCTGACTCTCGGCCTGTGGTTCGGCAACACGCTGGCTCGAAGATTCCGCGCTCTGAGCGTCAGGCGATTCAAGACCAGTCAAAATATGGCCGACCTGATAGAAAAAGCGATCCGCGCCGTCATTTTCATTTCCATAGTGTTCTTCGCCCTGACCACGGTCAAGATCCCGCTTACGGTTTTCGCTTTCCTGGGCGGCGCGCTGGCGATCGGGGTCGGCTTTGGCGCACAAAACCTGATCAACAACTTCATAAGCGGGATAATCCTGCTGTTCGAGCGCCCGATCAAAGTCGGCGACGTCGTGGAAGTAGAAGGCACACGCGGGCGTATAGTGAATATCGGCGGGCGATGCTCGCAGGTCAAGCGATTCGACGGCATCGACATCCTCGTGCCAAACAGCAGCTTCCTCGAAAAAAACGTAGTCAACTGGACCCTTTCGGACGCGATGATACGCCTGTCCATCAGCGTCGGCGTGGCTTACGGCTCGCCGGTGCGGGAGGTCACTCGTCTTATCGGCGAGGCGGTCGACGGGCACGGCAAGGTGCTCAAGATGCCGGAGCCGGTCGTCCTTTTCGAGGATTTTGGCGATAACGCATTGACATTTACCGTATACTTCTGGACCGAGATCAGCCGGGGGCTGGACTACCGTATTGTGCCGAGCGACCTTCGTTTCATGATCGATAAGCTCTTCGCGGAGGCGGGCATCACTATAGCCTTTCCTCAACGCGACGTTCACATCGACAATATTAGTCCCGTCCAGGTGCAGATCGTCGAGCGCCCGCAGCCGGAAGAATCGTAAGACAATATATTTTCATCACGTATGGCCACTATGTGGTAGACTACGGCGCTGCCACGACGCCCCATTTCCGCTGTTGCTGCTTCGAGAGTTTTTTCGCCATTTCTTAATAATAATGTATAATAATGACAGAATTAAGATGTATTTTGCCCGGAATTCAGTAGTTGCACGCAGCAGGGGAGTTGACATGGGTTCCGATATTTCCCGTGGGACGGGTGGGGCGCAGGACAAGGAAGACACGCTGGACCGGCGGAGATTCATTCTTCGTTCGGCCGGAGCCGGCGCCGGTCTGATCGCGCTCGGTTCGGGCGCAAGACTGGCATCAAGCCTCCTGGCCGATCCCTCGGCCCATGCCGCAGAGATGGCTCACTCGCCTTCGGGCGCCAGCCGCGTAGTGCTCGTAAAAAACGATGGCGTGTTTCGGTCCGGCGACGCCCCCGACAGAGCGCAGACCGAATGGATGCTGACGGCGGGCATGGGCGCCCTTTTCGATGTCGAAGATCCTGTTGTCGCGTGGCGCCGTCTTTTCAAGCCCGACGACGTCGTCGGCATCAAGGTCAACTGCATCGCCGGGCCAAAGCTTTCCAGTCACCCGTCCGTCGCGGCGGCTATCGTCACCGAGCTGAAAAGGATTCCCATCCCGGAAGAGAACATCATAATCTGGGACCGCAAGGGCAGGGAACTGAAGGTCGCAGGCTACACGATCAACGTCAACGGCCCGGGCGTGAGATGTTACGGAACCAACAGCGTCGGTTACGAAGAGAAGCCCTCCGAGAAGGGAAGTTTCAGGGGGCGCCTCAGCAAGATACTGACGAGGCGGATCACCGCCCTGATCAACGTCCCTATTCTGAAGGATCATGGCGGAGCCGGGGTCACAATCTCGATGAAGAACCATTACGGCTCGTTCCACAACCCGCGCAAGCACCACGGCGGAAATTGCGATCCGTATATCGCCGACCTCAATTCGCTTGACGAGATCAGGGCCAAGACCAGGCTGATCGTGTGCGACGCCACCCGGGCGCTCTCCAACGGGGGGCCGGGCTACCATCCGGCATTCACCTGGCGTTATTCGGGGATGCTTGTTTCCACCGATCCCGTAGCGCTCGACTCGGTCGGCGCCCGGATAATCGGCGAGCGAAGATCGGAAATCGGGCTGCCGACGCTCGCCGAGGCGGGCAGGCCTCCCAGGCAGCTCGCCTCCGCCGCGGAAAGAGGCCTCGGCAATGCTAAATTGAGCCGGATCGACCTGCGCACCCTTATTCTTTAGATTGTTCGATCTCCGGTGCGATTGACTCGCCTGAGGACTTGCGCAACCGGGATTTTATGTCAATAATCTACCATACGCTGCATATCGGATGGGGAAGACAGAGAAAGGAGCCGATCAAGTGTCAACTACCGACAATCTGAAAGAAGCGTTCGCAGGAGAGAGCCAGGCAAATCGAAAGTATCTGGCGTTCGCCAAAAAGGCCGACTCTGAGGGCCATTCCCAGATCGCCAGGCTGTTTCGCGCAGCGGCCTCGGCCGAGACCGTACACGCTCACGCGCACCTGCGCGTTTTGGGCGGCGTGAACGACACCGGTGCCAACTTACAGGCCGCGATCGACGGCGAGTGTTTCGAATTCAAAGAGATGTACCCGAAGTT
>CBDUSG010000233.1:0-5689 GCA_965369575.1 uncultured bacterium
TGGCTGCGCCTTGCCTTGGACAACTTGCGGGACTCTGAGACCGACAATATACGGTCGATACGACACTAATCGGAAAGAGGGGATTTCAGCCGCTCGTTTCTCCTGCCGATTTGGGCTCTGCGCTTTGGCGTCAGCCTTCCCTTCGCTCCAACCCGGCAAAGACGACCCGGCCCGACATTACGTTTGTGTAACCGCGAACGACACGAATGTTTCTGCGCAGGGCCCCGAGCGCGGCGGGGCCGACCTTCATAAATTGAGCAAGAAAAGATAGACGATTCCGGCGCAAGGGGTTAAGTGGGTCTGATCGCTCTCCCTCGCTTTACACGCGACCAATGGCACGGGTGTTGCCTTACAGAACGCCCGAACACGGCGCAGCAAACGTAGAAAAGCGGAGGGAAAATCGATGCGACTACATATCCACGACGGGAGCAGTGTATCCCGGCACCAACCAAAAACCCACGCAGCAACGAGACTCATAATAGTTCTGCTTCTCCTGGTCAGTTGGCCTTCGATCGCATGGGCGGATACTTACGTAAATCAGCCCAGCGTTTCTCTTTCCTGGACTCCGAATTCCGAGCCGGACGTAGCGGGATATGAGGTTTACAGGTCCGACTCTTCGGGCGGGGCCTACGCGAAAGCTCATTCGGGGATCATCGCCCGGGCGTCATGGACAGACACCGGCGTAAGCGACGGAGATACCTATTTTTATAAGTTGCGAGCGGTCGATACGGCCGACAATGCAAGCGCATTCTCGGCCGAGTCCGACGCTGTCATCATAGACACGACCAGTCCGACCGCTTCGGCAAGCCCGCCCGCCGGTACGTATCCGGAGAGCGTCACAGTCTCGCTGGCATCGAGCGAAGCGGGTTTCATTTATTATACGACCGACGGAAGCGTTCCTACGCAAAGCTCGTCGGTCTATTCCACACCGATTTTGCTGACAGCGGACGCAACCTTGCGTTTCTTTGCAGTTGATTATGCGGGCAACCAGAGCGCGATAGTGGCGAGTGATTATGCTGTCACGCCGCACACGGTACAGATCACCGCGGGGCCGTCCGCCGCGCCGGACCCGGTCAGTTCCGGCGGCAGCGTGAATTGCAGCGTGACCGCGACGGATTCGCTCGGCCATACGCCGACTTATCAGTGGAGCGCCACGGCGGGAAGCTTCAGCGACGCGACGGCTCAGAATCCTGTCTGGTACGCGCCCGCTAACACGACGGAAGCCGCGCAGTCGCACACCATAAGTCTTACCGCGAGTTGCGGCGCTTATTCCGCGAGCGCATCTTTCAGCATTGACGTGCTCCCGGAGCCCCTGGACGACGCGGACGGCGATGGGGTGGCAGACGGGGCGGACAACTGTCCGCTCACATATAATCCGAGCCAGCAGGACACCGATGGTGACGGCTCCGGCGATCTTTGCGACACGGACGACGACAACGACGGCTATCCGGACACTTTGGAAGAGGCGATCGGCTCCGACCCGCTGGATGGCGCAAGCCTGCCGGCGGTCTCCGCCCTCGATCTTTCTCCTGCGCAAATGCTGTTTAGCCCGGGCGCAGGCGCACAGCTCAACGTCATCGGCACGTTCGATCCTCCCGCCGGCGACCCAATTGCGTATGACGTGACATGTCTCGTGGATTTCCGAGCGTCTGCGCCCGGAATAGTCTCGGTCAATAGCTGCGGAAACACGATCGCGCAGGCCGAGGGCGTCGCAGACCTCTGGGCGGAGCAGATCATAGGCGGATCGCCCGCCGTCTCGAGCAATGTCGTCCCGGTCACGGTCGACGCCTCGCCGCCGTACGTCGATGCGCTCGAGACGCTTCCGTACGATGGGCAGGGCTTGAACGAAGACAGCAACGGAAACGGGCTGCTCGACGCGGGCGAAGACCTCGACGGCGACGGTGTGCTCGATGTGGATACCGGCCCGACTCCACGGGTTCCAGTCGATACCGCGATAGTCGTGCGGGTGGTGGACGCTCCGGTCGGTCTCAACATCGGGACGGACGCGGCGAGCGTCCAGATGCTTGTGAACGGCGTGGAAGTCGCCGCTGTGATCCACGAGATCAATGCGGGCGACATGCACGAAGTCGACATATTGAGCAGGGATCACGGCATCCCGGCTTTTGAGGAAGTAGTGATTGTAGAACTTAATCTCACTGATGCGGCCGGCAACACGATGCAGTTCCGCGAGTCATTCCGAACGGAAAGCGCGGCCCGGCACCAGTGGGCGCTGGATAACGCGCCGGTGCAGGTCGTTACCGACATGGGAAACGGCAACTTCGAGTTGGCGGCGACGCCGATGCCGGATTCCATAGGCGACGAGCCTCTCGATGGCGCCAAGGCCATCTATGAGTACGGTGAGCCTGTTGCGCCGAGGTTCGGACCGGTGGGCGAGGTTCCTCCGCTCGACCTCGCCTCGCCCGCTGGAATACCCATGGGCATCGAGCCGGCCAACTCGTTCGACGGCCCGGTCACGCTGATGATTCCCGTTCCCGAGGCGGATCTTCTTGACACCGACAGTGATGGTGTGGCCGATGCGGGATTGGAAAATTACGATATCTATCATTACACGGCCGAGCCTTCGGCCCAATGGCGAAGCGCTGTCGATGTTCCCGGCTGGATGCTTGCGGGATCGCGAGTGGATCATTACGAGACCGTGCCGCCCAGCATCGAGATACAGGTTACACGCTCGGGCGCGGTCCAGGCCGGTTTCCAGTGCGCTGAGCCGTATGCATCTTTCTCCGCGACGCCCACGCAGGTTGAAGTGGGGCAGCAAGTCGCATTCATGGATGAATCAGTCGGATCTATTACCGATCGGCTGTGGGACTTCGGCGACGGCTCGACGAGCTCCGCCCGGAATCCAATCCATACTTACTTCGCTCCGGGCGACTACGATGTGACGTTGACGGTAACCGGTCCGTGCGGCGGCGACACCCTGGTGAAGAGCGCATATGTGAGCGTCTGCGACCGGATATATCTGATAGCTCCGGCCGACGGCGCCTCGTCCAAGAAGGCGCCGACGTTTGCGTGGGTCGCCAGTTGCCAGAGCGAATTTGTGATCGAATTCTCGGCCGAGCCGACGTTCGACAGCGTCCTCAAGAGCACGCCCGTGATCTCGAACACATGGTTTAAGCTCAGAGGCTCAATCTGGAAAAGGCTCCCCAAGGGCAAGGTCATCTATTGGAGAGTGGTGAGCGCCGACGGAACCGCGGTCAGCGCAAACGTTTGGTCGGTCTCGAGATACTAGAGTAACGCCGACAAAAAAGGGGCGGCCGCTTCAGGCCGCCCCTTTTTGCATCACGGGTTTCGCGCTGCACGCAGATATGGACCTGCCGGTCTTTTCAGGCGCGCTCGAGAATGGTTGCCGGCGCCATCGCGCCGCCGGTGCACAATGTGATCAGCGCGTACTTTGCCTTTCTCCGGATCAGCTCGTTGACGGCGGTGACCGTGAGCCGGCATCCCGAGTTGCCCACCGGATGCCCGAGCGCCAGCGCCCCGCCGTTTACGTTCAGCTTTTCCATCGGGGCATCGAGTTCCTTGGCCCAGGCCAGAGGGACGGGCGCGAAGGCCTCGTTCACTTCGAAGATATCGATATCGTCCATTTTCAGCCCCGCCTTCTCGAGCACTTTGGGCGTGACGTCTATCGGGCCGGTCAGCATCAGCACGGGGTCGGAGCCGATGACGGCGTTGGCCGCGATGCGGGCCAGCGGAGTCATGTTCAGTTCCTTTACCTTTTCTCCGCTCATCAGGACGACGGCCGAGGCGCCGTCGGTCACCGGACTGGAGATTCCAGCCGTGATCCACTCGGTGGCGAGAACGGGTTTGAGCGTTGCGAGTTTTTCCACGTTAGTGTCCGGACGGATGGTCTCGTCGGCGTCGCGGACTATTTCGGCGCCCTCGGGATCGACTCCCTTCGTCGGCATGATCTCGTTCTTGAAGTAACCGCCGACGGTGGCATCGTGCGCCTTTTTGTGACTGGAAACGGCGAATTCGTCGCAGCTTTCCTTCGTGATTCCCCATTTCTCGGCGATCGCTTGCGCCGCCTGCGCCTGATTATAAAACTTGCCTTTCAGCCGGTCGAACAGGTACTGGCCGAAGGGGTCGCCCATGGGCCGGCCGTCGGCGAGCGTGCCGCCGGTGTCGGACCCGATCGGATACTTGCTCATCAGCTCGATGCCGCTTCCGATGGCGACGTCCATCATGCCCGAGGCGATCAGCGCGTAGCAAATCTGTATTGCCGTCAGGCTGCTGCCGCATTGCCGATTTACGGATGAGCCGGGAACCGTTTCCGGGAATTTCGAGGCGAACACGCCCGTGCGCGCCAGCGTAAAGCCCTGCTCGCCGACCTGGTACACCGTGCCTGTGACGACTTCCTCGACGTGAGCCGGATCAAGATCGATCCGCTCGACAACCTCGTCGAGTACCGCGCCTAACAGCTCGGGCGCGCTCCATTCCCTCAGGTAGCCGTTTCTGCGTCCCACAGGAGTGCGCGCCGCGCTTACAATATAAACATCTCGCATCTGTTCTCTCCTTTTACCGATCCGTTGCTGGATCAGTTTTCATCGGTTTATCATGCCGAAGGTTGGAATCAGGCCGGGGCCTTTGCCTCGGCCTTCTTTTTAGGCGCCTTTTTCTTTTTTTCCTTCTCCTTGCGGAGGATGCTTTGGGTCTCGGCGATTTCGTCGAGCGTGACGCCCTGCCGCAAGAGATCCATGCGTTCCATCACCTTCTGGAAGCGCACGCCCTCGGCGGCGCTGATCCATTCGAGCTGGAGCCTTTCCTTGCGCAGGCCGAGTTTTTCCATTTTCTTCCACATCTTGCCGACGCGGCGCTCGGTCCAATGGTTGGCGTCGATATAATGGCAGTCGCCGATGTGGCAGCCGGAAACGAGCACGACCGGCGCCCCCATCTCGAACGCGCGCCAGACGAATTTTTCGTGTACCCTGCCCGAGCACATGGTCCGGATAAGACGGCCGTTGGGCGGATATTGCAGTCGCGACACGCCCGCGAAGTCGGCCCCGGCGTAAGAGCACCAGTTGCACGCGAAGATCACGATCCGTTCGGCCGGCTCTTCTTCGAGGATGGCGTCGATCTGGGCCTCGATCTGCGCGTCCGTGAAGTGATGCATCTCGATCGCATCCGCGGGGCATTCGGCGCCGCATGTTCCGCAGCCCGCGCAGGCGACGGTCGTGACGACGGCGGGAGTCTTCGTGCGCGCATCGACGCTGATCGCGTTATACGGGCACACCTTGGCGCAGATGCCGCAGGAGGTGCATTTCCCGGGATCGACTTCGGCGGTGATCGATTCGACCTTCAGTTTGCCGGGATTCATCAGGCGCATCGCGCGCGCCGCTGCGGCCGAGGCCTGCGTCACGGATTCGCGGATGTCCTTGGGTCCTTCGGCGCAGCCGGCGAAAAAGACGCCGCGCGTGGCCGAGTCCACCGGCAGGAGCTTTGGATGCGCCTCGAGAAAAAAGCCCTCGGACGTCTGCTGCAGTGTCAACAGTTCCTGAATGGTCTTTGTGTCTTCAGGCGGCTGGAGTGCGACGGCGAGCACGACGAGGTCCGCCTTGTGCGCATCTATCTTGCCGGTCGACGTGTCTTCCACCGTCAGGACCAGACCCTGATCCTTGGGATCCTCCTTGATCGAGCCGGGCAGCCCTCGGATGTAGCGCACGCCCGTGCCCTT
>CBDUSG010000234.1:0-5687 GCA_965369575.1 uncultured bacterium
ATTCGCTCGAAATAGCTATGGCTAGTCCTGCGCTCATGCGCCTTGCAGCTAACCGTTTTTCGGCTCGCTGAAACCAACAATTTACGGTTGACACGACAGTCAGGCCTTCGGTTGGTCCGATGCGAAAGGGGCGTCAGGTGGCGGGTTCCTCCCGGAACAAGGGCAGATATTGCGCCGCAAGGACGAATGCCAGCAGGCCAAACCCGATTATTCCCACGATGGCGCCGATTTCCATCGGGGTCGGGAAGTACGTCGCGCCGGCGGGAGCCCGAATCCCGATCAGGCTGACGTTGAAGCGGTTCAGGCAGGTTCCCAGGATGAGAAACACCGAGGCGGCCATCAGCCCATCGATTCTGGTGCGTGAGGCCCTCAACGTAAACAAGACCAGCGGAATCACGACACCCAGCATTATTTCCGCGATGAGCAGCCAACCGAGCATTCCCGCCCGAACCGAAGCCGGCCCCACACGCAGCGCCAGGTCGCCGATCCTTAAGATTCCGTAGACCGCGACGGCCCACGCGGCCGCCTTCGCCAGCCCTTCGAGCAGGGTTTGCGGGACCTGAATTCCCTTCCATTTGGAGCCGGCGACCGTGACGATGATCGCGGCGGCCAGGCCGGCGCCTATTGCCGAGAGGAAGAAGAACACGGGAAGCAGCGGCGAGTACCACAGCGGGTGCAGTTTTTCGGGAATTATGAGGAAAAGACTTCCAAGCGATGACTGATGCAGGATGGACAGCACGACGCCCACGATGGTCAGTGGCACGATGGCGCCGTGCACAAGGCGCCTGAGCCGCTGCATGGCCAGGCGTTCGAAAACCGCCGGGCTGAACTCCAGCCCCAACACGGCGGTGTAGAGCATCATGCACCATGAGACCTCGAACAGCACCGAGTGGTGCTGCCACATCGCGATTGGATGCCATATCCTGAGCGGCCTGCCAAGGTCGAAGAGCAGTGCCAGCACGAACATGGTATAGAAAAGCAGTCCCGTGAGCACTACGGGACGGAGCAGAGGGCGATATCGCTCCAGATGCAGTACGTTGACGGCAGTCGCCATGCAGAACGCGCCCGCGGCGACCGCGATGAAGCACAGCTTCACGGCGATCCACAGTCCCCATGGCACTCCGTCGCTCAGCGCGGTCGTCGCGCCCAGGCCCGCGCTGAATCGCCGAAAAGCGATGACCGTGCCGCCGAGGAAGATCACGATCAAAATTGTCAGTGCTAATTTCCTGTTCATTGGTCTATGATTGGCTTTCCTCGTCGGGATCCTCCGATTTCCCCTTTTCCAATTCGACGCGGCGCTTTGTAATCTGCCAGAGACCCGTCAAGGCCAATGTCGCGCCTATTGCGATGCCGGGCACTTTCGACAGCCAACGCCAGGTGTATGCAGGCATCGGGATGATGCCCAGGTCGCTCCTGAAGCCCAGCATGTCAAAGGGCACGTCGGAAAGGTACAGAACTGCGGAGCCGCCGGCCTCGTCTTTGCCGTATATTTTCTGAACGTATTGTTGCGGTCGAGCTTCCAGGCGCTGCTCGGCCTCCGCCAGCAAGGCTTCCCGGTCGCCGAATTTCGTCGCGCCGGTCGGACAGGTCTGTGCGCACGCGGGCGGCCGGCCCACAAGCAGTCTGTCGTAACAGAGTGTGCATTTCTTGATCAGTGGAGCGGTCTTTTCCCACTCGAATTTCGCGGCATCGTAAGGACATGCCAACATACAATATCTGCAGCCCATACACTTTTTCGCGTCGTGGACGACCGCGCCCGTTTGCGTTTTCTTGAACGCGCCCACCGGACACACCGCGGCGCAGGCCGGGTCCTCACAGTGCATGCACTGGCGCTTGACGAAATCCCATGCGGGACCGCTCGCGTCGGCCGCCGCCTCGGAGAAGGCGATTTGCGTCCAGGTGGTCGCAGACAGAGATTCCGGGCTTGTCATCTCCGGGCTGAACTGGGTCCATTGGGCCGGGAGCCCGTTCCATTGCTTGCAGGCGACCTGACATCCCCGACACCCGATGCAAAGCGTCGTGTCGATGAGCAGGCCCTTTCGTTTTGCCTCGGTCATCACGCCTTCTCCACGCCGCACAGGAACGCCTTGGACTCCTGGATCTCCGTGTTCGCGTCGCCGATATGCGGCGTGAGGTCGTTGGCCGATGCGCCGGTCACCAGCCCCCGGAATCCAAAGTGGAAAGGGAGCCCTATCTGATGAACGACGTCGCCGTTGATTTTGAACGGCCTGAAGCGGCCGGTGACAAGAGCGTATGCCTCGATCCCCTCCGGAGCGCGCAACGAAGTAATGCGCACGCGGTCGCCGGGACTGATGCCCTTGGCCGCGGCCAGCTCGCGGCTGATCTCGACGAACATGGCCGGCGAAAGCTCGGCGAGGTAGGGCAGGTTGCGCGTCATTGTGCCTGAAAGAAAGTGTTCCGTCAGCCGATACGTCGTCGCGACAATGGGATAGCGCTCGGCCTCGGGCGAGCCGAACAGCGCCAGGCGGCTCATATCGGAGCCGGTCCTGTCCCAGCGTCGGATGACCGGATTCATCTGCCGGCTTGAAAGATAATTCGGGACCGGGCTCTCCGCCGGCTCGTAGTGCTCGGGCAGCGGACCGTCGGAAAGCCCCAGCGCAAACAGCCGCGCGTGGCCCTCGGGTTTCATTATGAACGCGTGCTTTGCACCCGGCGGCGCGCCGCCGTCGGGAACGTCGCCTATCCAGCGGCCTTCGTCCCAGCGAATAACCGGCCGCGCGGGATTCCATGGGCGGCCCTGACTGTCGCAAGAGGCGCGGCTGTATAGGATGCGCCGGTTCAGGGGCCAGCACCATGCCCAATCGGAATAGAGGCCGATGCCGGAGGCGTCCTCTTTTCCCCGCCTTGCGGACATGTTTCCTTCTTCTGTGTAGCTTGCGCTATAGAGCCAGTTGCCGCTGGAGGTGGAGCCGTCGTCGCGGAGCCATGTGAAGTTGGGAACGAGTTCGCCCCTGGCCAGGGTTTTGCCCTTTTTCGCGACATTGTCACCGAGGGCGCGGCCGTTGATCTCCCGCGCCACGAGTTCGGCGTCGGGCTGCGAGATAAGGCCGTCGCCGCCGGCAGCGCCGTATTCCCATGTCAACTCGGTTATGGCGGCGCTCCCCGGTCCGCCCTCCGTCGCGTACAGATGCCTCAGAGTAAGGAACAGGTCGCTGACGATCTTGAGGTCGTCTCGCGCGTCTTCGGGCGGATCGACGATTTTCGAGCGCCATTGCATCCATCTGCCGCTGTTGGTGATGCTGCCGGATTTTTCTATGAATCCGGCCGCGGGCAGGAGAAAAACCTCGGTCTTGATCTTTTCGGAATCGACCCCCGGCGCTCTCCAGAACGAGGCGGTCTCAGTCTCGAAAATGTCGACCGCAACCATCCAGTCGAGATTCTCGAGCGCCTTACGCTCCATTGTCGCGTTCGGCCCGGCGACCGCCGGATTTTGGCCCCAGACCATCAGACCCTTGATGTCACCGGCGTACATCGCCTCGAAGAGGGCTATGTGCGAGTAATTCTTCCCGGGATCTATCTTGGGCAGATGGGCGTAGCGGAAGTCATTGTCCGGCCGCGCGCTTTCACCGTACCATGCCTTGAGCAGGCTGACTGCGTACTTCGGATAGTGCTGCCACCAGTTGTAGCTTTTAGGGTCGGGCGATTTGGGCGTATAGGCGTCAAGGTAGGATTTGAGACTGGTTTGACCCGCCCGCGGCGTTTTCAGGTAGCCGGGCAGGATGTGAAAAAGGAGCGCGTGGTCGGTCGAGCCCTGGACGTTTGAGTGGCCGCGAAGAGCGTTGATTCCGCCTCCCGCGACTCCGATGTTGCCCAGAAGCAGCTGCAGAATCGCGTAGGAGCGCACGTTTTGCGTGCCGCACGTGTGCTGGGTAGTGCCCATGGCGTACATGATCGTGGCGGCGCGATCCGGCGCGCCGGTAGAGGCGATCTCCTCGCAGATGCGCGCGTATTTTTCGTGGTCGGTCCCCGTGATTTTGCAGACGGTGTCGACGTCATATCGTGAATAGTGCTTCCGGAGCAGTTGAAATACGCAATTCGGATTCTGGAGGGTGGGGTCCTTTTTCGGCAGCCCGTCGGCGTCGAGCTGATACTTCCACGTGCTTTTGTTGTATCGTTCGTTCTCGAATCCGGAAAAGATTCCGTCGAGGTCCGTCGCCGTTTGAAAATCCGCATTTATCAGGAAGCCGGCGTTGGTGTGCTGAACTATGTAGTCACGGTGGTAATGCTCGCCATCGAGGATGTATTTAATGATTCCGCCTATGAACGCGATGTCGGTGCCCGAACGCAGCGCAGCATAAATGTCGGCGATGGCCGCCGTTCGCGTGAATCGTGGATCGACGCAGATGACGGTCGCGCCTTTCTCCTTTGCGCGGGTTATCCATCGACATGAAATCGGATGGTTCTCGGCGGCGTTCGAGCCGATTACGAGAATGCAGTCGCTGTTGCCGATGTCGATCCAGTGGTTGGTCATCGCGCCGCGACCGAACGTTTCCGCCAAACTGGCGACGGTGGCGCTGTGTCATATGCGGGCCTGGTGCTCGAGATACACCAGGCCGAGGGCGCGAAGCATTTTGACGAGGAGGTAGCATTCCTCGTTGGTGTGGGCGGCTCCGCCGAGGTGGGCGATAGCGGGCGTGCGGTTGACGAGTTGCCCTTCCGCGTTGCGCTCCTCGAACGTTGCGTCTCGCGTCGTCTTGATGCGGCGGGCGATTTGTTCGAGCGTCCAGGGCCACGATTTGCGCTCCCACTGCGCGGCGCCGGGCGCGCGGTAAAGGACGTGTGTGAGTCGCCTTTCGTTGTCGATGAGCTGCAGAGCCGCGGCCCCTTTGCTGCAAAGAGAACCTTCGTTGATGGGGTGCTCGGTATCGCCCTCGAGGTGTATCGCCTTTCCACCGCGGCTGTAAACGCGCATCCCGCAGCCGACCGCGCAGTAGGGACACACGCTCGTGCTGACGGCGGCTCCGTCCGTGTGCAGAGGTGGTGTGGTGGGCTCGCCCGCGGAGGCGGCGGACGGCAGGGCAGTGGCTCCGCCCGCAATGCCTACAGTTTGCAGAAACTGCCGTCTGGTCAGGTTTTTCATTGTTTCGACCAGTGCTTGCGTTCGAAATCAGGCGCCACATTGTCCGACACAAGGACAATCAATAGCGGATATCTCCATTGGGGTGGCAATCAGACGTTCGGATCGAACCTGTGGTGTGAATTTCAGGCATCTGCTGCGGAGTTTTGTTACACCCAAAGAGAACGAACGTCCCTCATCGCGCCTCTCCCTCCCCGGCCTCGCCGTTCTCGGCCTCGACCACGTCCCCCACTCGCGTTGACGTCCCGTGCCCTTCGATGAGATCGCCAGCCGACGGCGCGATGCCGGCGTTTTCCCAAGCGCGTTGCACAGCGAGCTTTTGTCCGATGGGATTGGGGGCGGTGATGCCCTTTCCTCTGCCGTCACTCGAGCCGCCGAGCGCGCGGATGACAGCGTAGATCCGGTCGCCGTCGCGCTCGGCATCTTCCAGACGCTTGATAACGAACACCCCAGCGCCCTCGCCCATCACGAAGCCGTCGGCCCCCTCGGCGTAGGGACGGGTGCCCGTTGCGGACAGCGCACCGATCTTGCAGAACTTGACGAATGTGTTTGGACTCATGTTGGCGTCGATGCCGCCCGTGATGGCGGC
>CBDUSG010000235.1:0-5665 GCA_965369575.1 uncultured bacterium
CGAACCTGGGGACTTACGATATCGACTGCTTCACGCCGATAATCAATCTTCCCGAGGCCGCGATCATCGGAGTCGGCTCGATTGCCAGAAAGCCGATCGTCAGGGACGACAAGATCGAAATTGCTCCGATCATGAAGCTGTCGCTCTCGTTCGACCACCGTCTCGTCGACGGCGCTCCCGCCGCCGAATTCCTGCAAATATTGAAGAATAAACTCGAGAATATGGATATTTTTACATCAGCGGCCTTGTGGGGGGCAAGTGCCCCCCCACACCCCGACATGAGAGCGGCCAGTGGCCGCCGACGTGAGATGCTTCGCATCTCTATTTCTGACGGGTATTGACGGCTAAATCCGTTTATGTGAGCGTGAAGGCGCCTGGCATGGGTCTCTTGCTGGAACATTTCCAGCAAGAACCTGTTCCATGCAACTTAAACATAGCCGACGCAAGGATACGAAGTATCCGCCGTCAGCGGCCACTGGCCGCCCGTGGCAGGGGGCCCTGCCCCCCGAGGACACGAAAGGAGAGGAACATGAGTGAACGACATGCAGTCGCGGATAAGCAGGACGCCGAGCTTTATTCCATGGGCGCCGCTTTTGTCGGCGGCGAGATTTGCCCCATTTTCGAGGCGCGCATACCGCTCGTCGATCTCGGATTTCTGCACAGCGACGTCTGTTATGACGTGGTGAGCGTGTGGAAAGGCAGCTTTTTCAGGCTGAAAGAGCACATGGATCGCTTCGAAAAGAGCTATCAGGGGCTTCACTTCAAAATGCCGTATACCAAGGAGGAAATGAGGCAGATACTGATAGACATGGTGGCCAAATCCCAGATCAGGGACGCCTACGTCTACCTGTGCGGAACGCGCGGTTTGCCTGCCACGGATGATCCCCGCGATTATGAGAATTATCAGCAGATGTTCTATGCGTTTGCCGTGCCATTCATCTGGCTCGTCGACCCCGAGGATCAGAAGATCGGGACCGACGTGATCATCAGCTCGATTCCGCGGATACCGAAGGAATCCGTCGATCCGACCATAAAGAATCATCATTGGGGCGATCTGACACGCGCCGACCACGAGGCTCGCGGCAAAGGCGCGAAGACGGCGTTTCTCCTTGACCTCGAAGGCAATCTCACCGAGGGGCCGGGGTTCAACGTTTTCGTGATTAAAGACGGCAAGCTCCTCACGCCCGACGCCAACGTGCTGTTCGGCATCACTCGCCTGACCGTGCTCGAACTCGCCGAAGAGATGAATATTCCGGCCGAAGTCTGCAGGGTTCCCGTCGAGACGGTGCGAGCGGCCGACGAGATATTCATGTGCACCACGGCAGGCGGCATCATGCCGATAAAATCGCTGGACGACGTGCCCGTCAGCGGCGGCAAGCCCGGTCCGATCACAATGAAGCTGCACGAGGCATTTTGGAAGGCGCACGACAAACCGAAATATTCGACACCGGTGAACTACGACTGATTCACGCTTTCGGTGTCAGGCACCAAAGCGTGACATAAGGGTGCGCTCGAGGGAATTGACCGCGTCGCGCAGGCTCGGGTTTCTCTCCATTTCGCTTCTCACCCTCGCCGTTGCCTGTCTGACTCCGCTACTATCGCCGATCTCGAATCTTTCGGTGATCTCTCCGTTGCTCACTGCGGTCAGCGTGCGCACAAGATGCATGCTTACTTGTCTGGCCCAATTGTCGCGCCTGCCGGGCTCGGTCAGCGTGTGCTCTTCGACACCGAACTGTTTCGCCACGGCCGCAATTACATCTTCGAGGTGACCCGGTCCGGCGGCCCGGTGACTCTCCGCCGGAAACTTCTCCCTGATTTCGTCCGTGAAATTTTTGCCGCCAAGAATCAGCCCTCCTTTGAGAGATTGCCAGGGGTTCTCCGCCGTTTCTGATCCCTCGTCGACGAAGTCCTTATACAGTCGTTTTGCCTGTCGCGTGTCGGTCGAAAACTGCTCGAGAATCCAGTCGCACGTGAGCCATCCGCCTCCCTTGCGTTCGCCGATATATTCGGCGTAGCTGCTTGCGGCGTATTGCTCCGGTCTGTCGACTATGCCGGCCCTCACCGGGTTGAGATGAATGTAGCGGCTCACCGCGAGCAGGTACCGATCCTTTTCTATCAGGTGCGCCTTGTATCTTCCTTCGAGGAGGTGACCGATCCTGTTGTGCCTCCGATTGAAGCCGCCGGCGTAGGCGGAGTTCAAATGATGCATGGTTTTGCCGAGATTCGGTCGGCGCGTCTCGATCAGGAGATGATAGTGGTTTTTCATCAACACATAACCATGGACTGCGACATCGTACCGTTGCGAGAGATCGGCAAGGATGGTCACAAAGGAGTCGCAGTCGTCCTCATCGGCAAATATTGCGCGCCTTTCGTTTCCCCGTGCCAGAACGTGGTACACGGCGCCCTCAAATTCAATTCTCGCAGGTCTTCCCATGCGCCTACGATATCACAAATCCAACCCTTATGTCACGCTTCGGTGCCTGGCACCAAAAGCGTGACGTAAGCATGCGACGGCCCGTTGCGTTATAATATTGCAGCGAGAATTTCCTATATCCGACCCTGGCCCGATCGTTTTGGAGGTGCTGCATGTCTGACCCGATCACCATGGAAATATTCACCGACTACATCTGACCCTGGTGCTACCTCGGCGCCGTGCGCTCTGATCGCCTCATCAGGGAATATCATGTCGTGTTGCGCCATACGATGTTTCCGCTGCATCCGGAAATTCCGGATGAGGGAATAAGAGTGGCGGACCTGTTCGGCGGCAGAACCGCCCAGCTCGAAGCGATGCGCACGCGGCTGACAGGCCTCATGGAAGCCGAAGGCCTCCCATACGGCAAGCTGACGCACACATACAACACCCGTCTTGCCCAGGAGCTTGCCAAATGGGCCGAAACTCAGCCCGACGGCGCTCAGATACACGATGCTTTGTATCGGGCGTATTTCGTGGATGGAGTGAATCTCGCCGATATCGACGAACTCGTCAAGATAGCCGACGGCCTCGGGCTTTCACCCGAAGAAGCCAAGGACATCGTGGAAAATCGAGCGTGCAAGGAGGCGGTGAGCGAGGACTGGCGGCGCTCCAGGGAGGTCGGCGTAACGGGAGTGCCGACGTATATGGTGGGAGACAAGAGGGTGGTCGGCGCTCAGCCGTACGAGGCGCTCGAGGCCCTTGCCGTCAATGCCGGAGCCGTCAGGCGCGATACTGAATAGCAATTCACCATGCCCCCGAACCGCACCTGCCACAATATTTCGGGCTTACGTCACGCTTCGGTGCCTGGCACCAAAGCGTGACACAACGCCAGGGATCCGCATTTATCTGAAGCAAAATAAATTCTTCTCGAAAATTCTTAGAGGCCGGCCGAATTTGTGGTATAATCTCCAGCGATCAATGCATTGGAGAGGCTGACTCTTTCTGAATCGATCCGAAAGGAGTCCGAAAATGCCGTTTGGATACATGGGGAAAGTGCTGTGGGTGGATCTGAGCGCGGGAAAGATATGGGACGAGGAAATTCCGGAAAAGGACTATCGCGATTTCCTCGGCGGCTACGGCTTGGGCGCGAAGATCATCTATGAGCGCCAGCCCGCGAAAACCAACCCTCTCGGACCGGACGCGATCCTCGGTTTCACGACCGGCCTTTTGACCGGAACGGGCGCGCCGTTCTCCGGCAGGTATATGGTCGTCGGTAAATCGCCGCTGACGGGCACATGGGGCGACGCCAACTCGGGCGGCCATTTCTCGCCGATGCTCAAGAAAACCGGTTACGACGCCGTCTTCGTCAAGGGGATATCCGCAAAACCGGTGATCCTGGTCGTAAACGAGGATAAGGCCGAGCTGATCGACGCCTCTTTCGTCTGGGGTAAGGACTGTGTCGAAACGGAAGACATCGTTCGCGAAAAGCTGGGAAATGTCAAGTACGAGATCGCCTGCATCGGTCCGGCGGGCGAAAAAGTGTCGCTGATCTCGTGCGTAATCAACAACAAAGGGCGCGCTGCAGGCCGCTCGGGGCTCGGCGCGGTCATGGGCTCGAAAAGGCTGAAGGCCGTCGCGGCGTTCGGCGAGAAAAAGACCGAGCTGGCCGACGCCGACCGGTTCGCAAAGGTGAGAAAAGATTATCTGGCGAAATTCAAGAAAAAGCCGCCCTTCAAGGATAAGGCGTCGGTGGACAACCTGAATACAATGGGCAAGCTGGTGCGCAGCTTTTTCCCGCTATTGTTCGCGACGCCCCCCGCAACCTACAAGGAACTGATCATCCGATACGGAACGGCCGGGCTGACCGCGTTTTCGTCCGAAAGCGGCGATGCGCCCATCAAGAACTGGGGCGGGAGCGGCTATCACGATTTTCCCGTCGCCGATAAATCCTCGGTGATCAGTGACGAGAATGTCATCAAGTATCAGGAAAAGCGGTACCATTGCGCCTTCTGTCCGCTCGGATGCGGAGGCACGATGAGGCCCATCGAAGGCAAATACGCCCTCGGCAAAACGCACAAGCCGGAATACGAGACCCTCGCCGCCTTCGGCTCGATGTGTCTCAATGACGACCTCGAATCGATCATGGCCGCCAACGACATCTGCAACCGCGCGGGGCTCGACACCATATCTGCGGGGGCAACGATCGCTTTTGCAATCGAATGCTACGAAAACGGGCTGATAACCGAGGAGGACACCGACGGGATCAGGCTCAACTGGGGCAACGCCGAGGCGATCGTGCGGATGACGGAGAACGTGGCCTCGAGGGCGGGCTTCGGCGATGTGCTCGCCGACGGCGTCAAGCGCGCTGCCGAGAAAATAGGCAAAGGGGCCGACAAATACGCCATGCACGCCGGAGGGCAGGAGCTTCCGATGCATGACCCGCGGTTCGACCCCACTTTCGGCACGGCATACGAAGTCGAGCCCACCCCGGGACGGCACACGATTTCGTCCGACACATATGTAATGCTCATGGAGCTGCACAAGAAATTCAAGCAGATCAAACCCTTCAAACAGGTTTCGCTCAAGTCGTCGAAATACAATTACGACAAAGTGGGCGAGTACCAGACGGAGAACAGTTGCTATACGCAGGTAGTCAACAGCGCCGGCGTCTGCATCTTCGGAACGATGGTCGGCGAGTATCCCATGCGCGAATGGATAAGCGCCGCCACCGGCTGGGAGCTGTCTGCGCAGGATGTTCTTACCATTGGAGAAAGAATCCTTACTTTACGGCACTGTTTCAACGTCCGTGAGGGCGTCAGGCCCGCCGACACCCGAATCAGGAACAGGGCGGGCGGATATCCGGCCATCGAGAAAGGGCCGCTGGCAAACATCACGCTCGATCTCGACAAAATGGCTGGCAGATACTATAAAAAGCTCGGGTGGGACTACGAGACCGGCCTCCCCGAAAAGGCCAGGCTCGAGGCGCTCGGGCTGACAGACACGGTCGGCGGCGAGTCGCCGCGGACATGAGATGCTTCGCATCTCTTCTCTGAAGCGCGGTGAGGGCTCCATCCGTTGCCATTCAAGTGAATCCGCCTGGCATGGGTATCTGGAAAAAACCGGGTATTATCGTCGGCTGTAAAGAAGAGCTTGACGCGTTGCGCAGCAAAGCGGCAAGCTCATACTTTCTCTCTCTTTGCTTCTTTCTCTCTCTTTTTGGAAAGAGGGAGATCGAAGAGGGTAGAAGACACG
>CBDUSG010000236.1:0-5655 GCA_965369575.1 uncultured bacterium
CCTGACGATTTTCCCCAGTATCGACTGGATCGTGGAGCAATCACCCCCCAGGCTCGAGGTCGAGGGAAAAGTCCTCAGGTCCGAGCGAACCCGCCGGCCGTCTCCCGATGGAGAGATGCGCGGTGTGGCGGTCGAGTTCTCGAAAAAGCCTGTTCTGAGGCTCGGCGGCGTCGACACCAACTCCATGATTCGAGATTTGGAGCGCATGCCTTCGCCGGCCGACATCCCCGCCTGAGAAGTCTCGGTCCGCCTCCGGCAAAAACGCTGAATACGAAATTCTCGAATCTTTTCATGCCCGATTTGGGTTCGCTAATGCCTGTCACGTAAAACTTTTCCATCGCAAGGCCGTGAATCGGTTTGCGCCCGCGTGGGCCTGCATCGCCCCGATTTCACGCTCCCGAACTCTCAGATTGCCACAAGGCAGATTTTCCTTGAGAATGGAACGCGGGGCATGATAGAATTTTTCGTACGATTTTGCCGCTCCCTCCAGAACGCCGCAGGTCTTCCAATCGGCGATGTTCTCAAAGGGGGAGGCGCAACACACAGGTTCCGGATTTGGAGGTTGCTATGTCGGACTTCAGGTTCACTCGACGTCGGTTTCTGAAAATCACGGGCGCGACAACGCTGGCGCTCTCGATCGACTCGCTCGGCTTTCTCGGCGGCGCAGCCCACGCCACGGAGAAAGTATTCCAGAAATGGCAGTACAAGAGCTGGGAGGACTTGCACAGGGACGAATGGAAATGGGATAAGGTGACTTACGGAACGCATCTCGTCGACTGCTATCCCGGCAACTGCCTGTGGCGCGTATATACCAAGGATGGCATCGTCTGGCGCGAGGAGCAGGCGGGCAAGTACCCGGTCGTCGACTCGAGCAGTCCCGACTGGAATCCCCGCGGCTGCCAGAAGGGCTGTTCGTGCAGCAACATGATGTACAACCCCGATCGCGTGAAATATCCGATGAAGCGCATCGGCGAGCGCGGCGAAGGCAAGTGGAAGAGGATATCGTGGGAAGACGCAGCCGATGAGGTGTGCAGGCATCTGATGGACGCCATCCGGACAGAGGGCCCCGAGTCCATCGTGTTCGAGCCCGGCCCCGGCAACGGTGGGTGGGTGCACCTGATGTCCGCCGGCGACTTTTTCGACGGCGTCGGCGCGACCCAACTCGACCTCAACTCCACCATCGGCGATTTCAACAAGGGCGTCTTCGAGACGTTCGGCAAATTCCAGTTCTGCGATTCGTGCGACGGCTGGTTCTTCGGCAAGCTGATCCTCATCTGGCACATGAACCCTATCTACACCCGCATCCCCTCGTATCATTTCATCTCCGAGGCGCGTTACAACGGCGCCGAGGTAATAACAATCGCACCCGACTATTCGCCGTCGGCCATACACGCCGACGAGTGGATTCCGGTGGAGATGGGCGGCGACGCCGCGCTCGGGCTGGGCGTCGCGCAGCAACTCATTTCGGAAGGAAAATACGAGAAGCGGTTCCTCCAGGAGCAGACCGATTTCGGCCTGCTCGTCAGGAGCGACACCAGGCGTTTTCTGCGCGTGAGCGACATGGAAGAGGGCGGCCACGACGAACAGTTCTACTTCTGGGATTCGGCGACCGACGCGCCCGTCAAGGCCCCGCGCGGAACGCTCGAGCTGCCGTGCGACCCGGCCCTCGAGGGAACATACAAAGTAACCCTGAAAGACGGCGCCACGGTCGAGGTGAGGCCGGGCTTCGATATTTTCAAGGAAATGGTCGACAGGGATTACACGCCCGACAAAGCTTCCGCGATGTGCGGCGTTCCGGCCGAGACTATCCGCCGGCTCGCTGACAAGGCCTGGAAGGCGCGCGGTCACATCCAGATACTCGTCGGCTGGAACTCGGCCAAGTACTACCACGGCGACCTGATGGAGCACGCCATGTGCCTGCTGCTCGCGCTCACGGGCAGCGTCGGCAACAAGGGCAGCGGCATCCGAGGCTGGAACGAGTCGCTCTTCGAGGGCAGCGCCATGCTTCGGCCCAACCGTGCGCACGAGCCCTCTTCGCCGATGCAATTCGGCGAGGCGCGCCTCGACAAATACATCCTCGAGTTCGGCGATCCCTCTCTGACACACGAGATCGTGCAGAGAGAGCTTGAGAAGATGAACGGCAGGAAACGCGGCCATACCGTGCCGCCGGTGTTCTTCTATTATTTCCACACAAAATACCGCGACACCTGGAACAACAAGGACTGGCACTGCCCGACAATGAAGCGCAGCTTCGACGAATATATGACCGAGGCCATCGAAAGCGGCTGGTGGAAACCTCTGGAGCGGCCGTATCCGGACCAGACGCCGCAGGTGTATTGCTTCTACGGCACCAGTCCCGCGCGCAAGAACCGGGGCTGGCTGACAAACATCTATCCGGAGACATGGAACAAGTTCAAGTTCATCTTCACCATCGAGATTCGCTGGAGCACGACCGCGCTGCTGGCCGACATGGTACTGCCCGGCGCCGGCTTTTACGAAAAGTGCGATACCCGCTTCCCGACGCCTCACGTGCCGTGGCTGACGCTGACCGAGGCCGCCGTGCCTCCGCCCGGCGAGGGCAAGGTGGAATGGGATGCGTTCGTCTATCTGGCCGAAAGGATGGAAAAGCTCGCGAACGAAACCGGCTTCACGAAGTTCAAGGACCGCCGCGGGAACGAACACGATCTCACGGCTCTGGTCGAGAATACTTCCCTGAATCGCAAGGACGCCAGCGAGACGCTGGACGACGCGATCAAGATGAGCGCCAGGATGGGAACGCTGCCCGAAGACATGAACCTCGAAAAGCTGCGCGAGGACGGCATCGTGCGGTTCACGAAAATCTCGAAGGTGGACGTCATCGCCATGCACCTGGCGACCGACATCAAGCCCGACGAGCCTATCGTGCCGCTTACCTACCATACCGGCCCGAAAAAAATCCCGTACCCGACATACAACCGCCGGATCAGCTTTTACATCGACCACCCCTGGTTCATCGAGGCGGGCGAGCAGATGCCCGTCCACAAGGACAACCCGAAAATGGGCGGCGACTATCCGCTGCTGATGACCAGCGGCCATCAGCGCTGGAGCGTGCACTCGATATGGATCACCGACGACGTTCTCGCGAAGACCCATCAGGGCAGGCCGTTCATGTTCATGAACACCGAGGACGCGGAAAAGCGCGGGATAAAAGACGGCGATCTTGCGCACGTTTTCAACGATTTCGACGACTTCAAGATCCATGTCAAGCTGACTGCCGCCGCCCGCTCGGAGAAGGAAGCGAGGCCGGGTCAGGTCGTGATTTACCACGCGTGGGAGCCGTACCAGTTCGAGAAATGGAAAAGCTACGACGCGGCCATCCCCGGCATGATCAAATGGCTCGATCTCGCGGCCGGCTACGGACACCTCGACTATTACAGGTGGAACTGGGCCACGCAGCCGATCGACCGCGCCATCTCGGTCGATGTCAAAAAGGCTTAACAGGAAGAGAAAAGACTACAGGGGGAGCATTGTCGGAAATGCTCCCCCCGTTTTTTTGGGGAAAATCACAAACCCGAATCGCCGATGGCAGTGCGCAGGCCCGGCGATCAGTGCAGCCCCGCCATAAAATCCATGACGGCCTTGTTGAATTCCTCCGGCATCTCTATTGCCGCCGCGTGTCCGGTCGGCAGGGTGACGACCTCGGCGCCCTCGATCGCGTTTCTCATGAACTCGAGCGCCTCCGGTTCCATCAGGCCGTCCTGCTCGCCCGCGATGATCAGCGCGAGGCACTCCAACTGCGCAAGGTCAGGCGGCGAATTCAGCGCGTCGATCAGCGCCCGCATCACCTTCAGGTAATCCGCAGGATCGTTTTGCAGCTTGATCTCCTTGTATTTCTGAAACGCAGCGGGATTTCTCAGTCCGAAATCGGGCGAGAACGAGGCGACGGTCATGATCTCGGCGATCATGTTGTTGTCGCCCTGCTCGAGCACGCCGGCCATCATCTTGCGGCGCTCGACCATGTCGGGCGTGGGTGGCGCGCCGATACCGCTGTTGGCAAAGATGATTCCGTTGACCGCGTCGGGATACCTCAGCGCGAACTCGAGCGCGATGCGGCCGCCCATCGAGTAGCCGAGCACGCACGCCCTGTCGATATCGAGCGCAAGCATCAATTCGCGCAGATCGTCCGCGAACAGCTCCATCGAATATGCAGTGTCGCTTTCAATGGCGTCACCGGCGACTCGCCGGGTTTCTCCGAAGCCGCGCACGTCGTATGTCAAAACCTTATACTTTTCCGAAAGGACAGGCGTCTGCCCGAACCAAATGTTCATGTTATCGCTGAACCCATGAATCAGCACGATGCACTTGCCCTCACCGGCAAGTTCGTAGTTCATCTCGATGTTGTTAGCTGCTACTTTCATGCACCTCACCTCATCTTTCGCAAGCAATGTCTCCTCTGAAACCCGTCGGCCTACCTGATTCCCACAAACGCCGCGATGCCTTCTCTGAAGAAGCACTTGAGGAAATGCAGTGGGCGCGGGAACCGCCACATCATTCTTATCAGTCGCGTCGAGCCCAGATAGAAGCGCATGTACGCCTGCCGCTGTATCCTCGGCAGGTCGTGTCCCATCTCCTCGGCGTACGACGGCAGGTAGCCGATAAATTGCGCGTTCTTGCCGGGATCGAAATCCGGATGGTGCTGCTTTGTGATGTCATACAGTTCCGTGTTCTCGTACGGCGCGACAGTGAGGAACGACCCGTGGAGCAGCGGCAGACTCATCGCGAGATCGATCGTCTGCTGGATTTCCTCCTTCGTTTCGGTCACGAACCCGATCATGAACGCGCACTTGGTGATGAGGCCCACGCTGTCGGCGTATCGGATCATCTCGACCGTTTTATCGAGGTCGATATTCTTCTTGATGAGTTTCTGTATTCGCGGCGAGCCCGCCTCGATCGAGAAGACGAGCATGTACGCGCCGGCGTCCTTGAGCGCGTCGATCACCTCTTCGGTCAGTCGGTCGCCCCGGATCGCGTTCGGGAACGTCAGGTAAAGCCGCATGCCGCTTTCCTTGAGCAGGCGGCAGAACTCGAGCACGCGTTTGGGGTCCACATTGAAGATGTCGTCGCAGATTTGCAGCTCGCGAATGCCGTGCCTGTGATACAGCAGGCTTATCTCTTCCATCACGAGCGAAAGGTCGCGGAAGCGCACCCTGCTGCCGAAGAAATGATGACAGTACACGCACTGGTAGGGACATCCGCGCGAGGTGATGATGGAGGCGTACCGCTTGTGCGCGTTGAACACGTTCATCGACGAGCCCGAGAAGTAATCCTCGAACTCGATCGCGCCCCAGTCGGGCATCGGCAGCGAGTCGAGGTCCTCGAAACCGGCTCGGGCCTCGGTGAGGAACGGCTTGCCGTCTCCGTCGCGAAGCGCCAGCCCCGGCGTCTTCCCCGCCGATTCGCCGCCGATGAGGCAGCGCAGCCATTCGGTCAGGCTCGTCTCGGCCTCTCCGCGGAAGGCGACGTCGGCGCCGGTGTCCTCGAGGCACTCGAGCGGCGTCGAGCTGGCATACGAACCGCCGACCAGGACGACGGCCTCGGGAAGGGTCTCCTTGACGAACCCGACCCAGTGGGCCGTCCGCTCGGCCTCGACCGACAGCGCGCTGAAGCCGACCGCGT
>CBDUSG010000237.1:0-5645 GCA_965369575.1 uncultured bacterium
GTTGTTATGCTAATGTGTCTGACGGTTGCAGCGCCATGCTGGGAGATCGATGCCTCTCCTGAAAGCCGGGATACGCCACAGTTGACAGATTCTGCGTGCCCTGAAATTGTTTTCGCACAGGAAAGCAGGGATATTGGAGGCGTTTCTCTGTATTCCAAAAACGTCGTCAGAGGATGAAGAAGAAATGATAATGTGGTCGGCGAGCGCGGCGCCTGTATTGGTTGAAAGCGTGACGGCCTTCTTATCAGCGCTCGCGACGTCGGGCGGATAAATAAAAATGGTCATGAGCAAGTTTGAATTGAGGCCGGTCGAGCGGGATGACCGCGCGTGGGTGGCGTCTTTCGTTAAGGAGCAGTGGGGCTCGACGAAGCTCGTCAGCCGCGGCAGGATACATTGGGCGGATCAGCTTCCCGGCATAGTCGCGACGCAGGCGGGCAGGCCCGTCGGGCTGGCGACGTACAACATCGAGAACGAGGAATGCGAGATTCTCTCGTTCGACAGCACTGTCGAGGGCATCGGCGTCGGCTCGGCCCTGATCGAGGCCGTGAAGGACGTCGCGGCCGACGCGAAATGCTCGCGGCTGTGGCTGATCACGACGAACGACAACATCGAGGCGCTCCGCTTTTATCAGAAGCGCGGGTTCTTTCTCAAGGCGGTGCATCGGCTTGCGCTGGATCGTTCGCGCAAGCTCAAGCCCGAGATACCGCTCGTCGGCAAGCATGACATTCCGTTGCGCGACGAGATCGAACTCGAGATGCCGCTTTGGAATTGGATAGGCGAGGGCGAGCCCCGCAAGAGAGGTTTTGCCGCGCAGTTCTTCCACAAGCATCGCGCCGGGGGCTCGTCCGACGTGTTGCGAAAGACCGAGCCGCCCGACGATGAGCGCGCCGGCGACGAATGCGGCGAGGGGGATCTATGAACAGGGGCAGGGTTGTTTTCTTCTATTTATTGATGCTGGCGGCGCACGTCGCCCACGTCTTCGAGGAGGTGTGGGGGCGGTTCTGGATGATCGACGCCTTCTTCGGGCTCGGGTGGTTTCTGGTTGTGAATTGGCTGCTGTTTTGCATTCCGATGGTTTTTTTCTATTTTGTCCTGCATCGGAAGCGATGGGCGTATCACATGAGCGTTTTGTACGCCGGTTTCATGATTATTAATGGCATCGGGCACAATGCGGCAACGGTTGTGACCGGACGCTATTTCGGCGGTTTTGCCGGAGGTTTCACCGGCATGGCGTTCCTGTTGATCGGGCCGCCGATGATATATTATCTGCGCAAGGGCATTCCCGCCGGACGCGCCGGCGCTGGAGAGGGCAATGAAACAGCCTGAAAACGAAGAAATATACACGATTATCGCGGAATTTTACGACCACGTCGTGCCGTACCGCGACAGGAAGGATGTCGATTTCTTCGTCGAGATGGCGACCGAATCGGGCGGTCCCATGCTCGAGATCGGCTGCGGCACCGGCCGCGTGCTGATCCCGACGGCGCGAGCGGGCATCGAGATAGTCGGCCTCGATTTGTCGCCCGCGATGCTGTCGGTCTGCCGCCGAAAGCTCGAGAGCGAGTCCGGAGCCGTGCAGGCGAGGGTACGGCTGGTCGAGGGCGACATGCGGCATTTCCATGTCGGGGGCGAGTTTGCGCTGGCGACGATGCCGTTTCGTTCGTTCCAGCATCTGATCGCCGTCGACGAGCAAACTGCGTGCCTGCGGGGCGTACACCGGCATCTCGCCGACGGAGGGCGGCTGATCCTCGATCTGTTCAATCCCGACCTTAAGCGTCTGACCGACGAGAAATATCTGGAACACCGGGAGGCAGAGCCCGAGTTCACGATGCCCGACGGGCGCAAGGTAGTGCGCGTTGCACGCAATCTTTCGCGCAACCTGTTCGAGCAGACGGTAGAAGTCGAATTGGCCCATAACGTCACGCATCCCGACGGCCGCAAGGAAGCGCCGGCTCAGCGCCTTACATTGCGATATTTTTTCCGGTTCGAGATCGAGCACCTGTTGGCGCGGACGGGGTTCGAGGTCGAGCGGCTGTATGGTGATTACGACAGGAGCCCATTTGGCGCGAAGGAGCCGGGCGAGATGATCTTCGTCGCGCGTAAGGTTTAGAAATAGGAGGCAGAGCGCATGGATTTTCTGATACGCGAGGCCCGGCCGGATGACGCCGAGGGTTTCGTCGGAGTGCTCAATCCCATAATCGAATCCGGTAAATACACCGTGCTTGACACGCCGTTTTCCGTGGAGGAAGAGCGCGAGTTCATCAGGAATTTTCCCAAGCGGGGTGTTTTGCACGTTGCCGAGCGCCGCAGCGACGGAAAGATCGTCGCGTTTCAGACTATCGAGCCGTTTATCACTTTCACACGCGCTTTCGACCATGTCGCGGGAATCGGAACGTTTGTCGACCTCACGCTGCGACGGCAGGGCGTCGGCGCTCGCCTGTCGAAAGTCACGTTCGAGGCCGCCAGGCGGAAAGGCTTCGAAAAGATTTTCACATACATTCGCGCCGACAATCAGGCTTCACTTGCGTTCCATGAAAAGCTCGGATTCCGAATCATCGGGACAGCCGACAGGCAGGCCAAGATCGACGGAAAGTACGTCGACGAGATTTTTATCGAGAAATTCTTGTAGGGAGCGTTCTTGCGCTTTCGTCTCGCTGCGAATCCGAATTCCATAGGCAGGGCGCCTTATCTGCTAGCAAAGCCTTTCCGAAAATGTCAAGTTATAGGCAATGTGGACCCGGGCCGGAACACCGTGAAGGAGGAGAGCCGATATCATGTTGAAATTTCTGACAAAATATTTCAGTGACGCCGGACTGCTGCTGCTGAGATTGGGAATAGGATTCATGTACGTAGTTCACGGCGCTCCCAAAATAGCCGGAGGCCCCGAGAAATGGGGAAAACTCGGCATGGCGATGCAAAGCGTGGGCGTCGATTTCATGCCCGTCTTCTGGGGCTTTATGGCCTCCTGCTCGGAATTCTTCGGGGCAATCTTTCTCATCCTGGGATTATTGTTCAGGCCGGCGGCCGGTTTTATGGCGATTACGATGGCGGTTGCCGCCACCATGCACATCACAAGGGGCGACGGCTTCAACGTTGCCTCGCACGCCATCGAAAACTGCATCCTTCTTACCAGCTTGATCATCATCGGCCCAGGCAAATACGCCATTGATGAAAAGCTGGCAAAATATTTCAGCCGTGACAAATGAGAAGGCGTTGATCGGTCAATGGACTTCTTCGACCATTTCCAAATCGGCTTTCTGATTCTTTTCTATCTGGTCTTCATCGGCAGAACGGTCCAGATGGCGCTCAAGGGCGCCAACCCGTTCGTTCTCGGAAAAGGGAAGAAAGGGCTCGATGCAGTTTTGGAGATTTCCTTTTTTTTCGGGCTCATCATTTGGACCATCGAGGTTGTGACGCATTCGCTCGGGCTGGGATTCCATATCTTCCCGGCGCCCTTATACGGCCGATTTTTCGATGCCATAGCGTTGAAAACGCTGGGGATGCTCCTCATTTCCGCCGGATTCGTCCTGTTCGTTCTGTCTCTCGTTTCTTTCGGCGAATCGTGGAGGGTCGGGATCGATCGCGAGAATGCGGGTCGGCTTGTCACGGGCGGAATGTTTTCAATGACGAGGAATCCCATTTTTCTATTTATTGACATGTATTTTGTCGGAACGTGGCTGATCTATCCAAATCTGTTTTTCGGGATATTCGCCGTCCTGACAGTGGCAGGAATACACAGACAGATCTTGCAGGAAGAGAAATTTCTGGGAAGCGAGTACGGCGCCGACTATCAGGAATACCGCGAAAAAGTGGGGAGATACTTCTAGTTCTCCGTAGCGGGCGCCATATTCCCCCTGTTCGGCGGCATCATTTCTGTCGCGACTGAACGGTCGTTCATTTCTGAGGGCCGACTGAATCGTCCGCTGTATCTCTGAGTTCTCTCGGCGGGAACGGGGGAGCAGCGCGCGGGAAGGAATGGCTCGCCAGGGTTTCGGCGCGACGCTATTCCGTCTGCTTGAATCGGAAGACGATCTCGCCCGGCTTGCTCATCTGCAGCTTTTCTCGGGCCAGCCTTTCGATGATCTCGGGGTCCTCCTCCTCGAGCGCGCGCGCCTGCACTTCCAGCCTGGCGCGCTCGGCTTCGAGTTCCCCGATTTCCCTCTCCAGTCGCCTGGCCTCTTCGCGATGCTCGGCGTACCTGACAAAGCCGGGCCTGAGGATATACGCGCACCCGGCGACGATCAGCGCCACGAGCGTGTATTTGAGGATTTTTCTAAGATTCGCTTTCATCGTGCAGCCGGAAAAACGTCCTTTCCCCCGAAGGCGGCGACGTCTACCAGTTCCTCCTCGATGCGCAGCAGCTGATTGTACTTGGCAATCCTGTCCGAGCGCGAGGCCGAACCCGTCTTTATCTGTCCGGCGTTGGTTGCGACGGCGATGTCGGCTATCGTGGTGTCCTCGGTCTCGCCGCTCCTGTGCGATATGACGCAGGTGTATCCGGCGCTTTTGGCAAGCTCGATGGCGCGCAGAGTCTCCGTGATCGTGCCGATCTGATTAAGCTTGATGAGTATCGAGTTGGCCACTTTCGTCTCGATTCCCCTGCGGAGGCGCTCCGTGTTGGTGACGAAGATGTCGTCGCCGACCAGCTGGAGCTTGCCGCCCAGCTTCTTGGTCATAGCCTGCCAGCCTTCCCAGTCGTCCTCGGCGAGCCCGTCCTCGATCGAGACGATGGGATATTCCTTCGCGAGCGCGCTGTAGTAATCGATCATTGCGCCGGCGCTCTTTTCGGGCCGCTTTTCCGCCTTCAGAATGTATTTCCCCGACTTTTTGTCGAAGAATTCGCTGGCGGCGGGATCGAGCGCTATCATGATGTCTTTTCCCGGCCTGTAGCCCGCGGCCTTGATCGCCTTCATTATGTAATCGAGCGCCTCGGCGTTTGAGTTGAGATTCGGCGCAAAGCCGCCCTCATCGCCGACCGACGTCGTCAAACTCTTTTGCGAGAGCGTCTTCTTCAGGGCGTGGAATACTTCCACCCCCTTGCGCAGTGCTTCGCGGAAGCTCTTTGCGCCGACGGGAACGATCATGAATTCCTGTATGTCGAGGTTATTGTCGGCGTGCTCGCCTCCGTTGAGTATGTTCATCATGGGAACCGGCAGCAGATGCGCGTTCACTCCGCCGAGGTACTGGTACAGGGGGATGCCGAGCACGGCCGCCGCCGCCTTTGCCGTGGCGATGGACACGCTGAGTATGGCGTTGGCGCCGAGTTTCTTCTTGTTGGGCGTGCCGTCAAGCTCGAGGAGGGCCTCATCGAGAACCAACTGCTGCGCGGCGTCAAAGCCGACAATGTGCGAGCCGATCACTTCGTTCACGTTCTGCACGGCCTTCATCACGCCCTTGCCGCCGTACCGCTTTTTGTCGCCGTCGCGCAGCTCGACCGCTTCGTGCCTTCCGGTCGACGCACCCGAGGGCACCGCCGCCCGACCGACGGCCCCGCTCGAAAGCGTGACTTCGGCCTCGATCGTCGGATTGCCCCTGGAGTCCAGTATCTCGCGGGCCTTTACGTCGATTATCGTGGTCATCTTCTTCCTCGCCTTGAGTCAGATTCTGATGTCGATGTAGGAATCCTTCTTCAGTAAGTCGATCCA